>CAZPZQ010000037.1:0-17609 GCA_964590745.1 uncultured Mycobacterium sp.
GCCGGTGGCCTAGATCAACTTCGTCACCGCCCACGACGGCTTTACCCTGCGTGACCTGGTGTCCTACAACGAGAAACACAACGAGGCCAACGGCGAGGACAACGCCGACGGCGAAAGCCACAACCGGTCGTGGAACTGCGGCGTCGAAGGGCCCACCGATGATCCGGAAGTCAACGCGCTGCGGGCTCGCCAACAACGCAACTTCCTGGCGACGTTGTTGCTGTCGCAGGGTGTGCCGATGGTGAGCCACGGCGACGAGCTCGGCCGCACCCAGAACGGCAACAACAACGGCTACTGCCAAGACAACGAGATCACCTGGGTGCACTGGGACCAGGCCGACACCGAGCTGCTGGAGTTCACCCGGGCGGTCGCCGCGATCCGCGCCGAGCATCCGGTGTTTCGCCGGCGCCGGTTCTTCGAGGGGCGACCGGTGCGTCGACGCGATGGCGAATCCCGGCCGGATATCTCGTGGTTCACCCCGGACGGCGCGGAGATGAGCGACGAGGACTGGGACGCCGGCTTCGGCAAGGCGATTGCGGTCTACCTCAACGGCGACGGCATCAACGACCACGACGCCCGCGGCCAGCCGGTCACCGACGACTCGTTCATGCTGTGTTTCAACGCCCATCACGAGCCGATCGAATTCCGGCTGCCGCCAGAGCCATTCGGGCCGGCTTGGACTCCCATCATCGACACCGACGCCTGGCCGCCGGCGAACGGCGACGAACCGCTGAAATTCGGCACCGCCGTCAAAGTCGGCGCCCGCTCGCTGGCGGTGTTCACCACCGGCCCGGTTGACGCCGCCTGACCTGCGTGCAGCCCGGCCGGTGCTGATCCTCGCCGCCCTCGTTTCGACGTGGCGCAACAAACGCACCGAAAAGCGTCGCGTCGAAGCCGGCGTAATCCGCGACAAAGCCGCCGAGCCGGGCCGCCCGGGGGCGAAGTCGATCTCGGCGACCCACAAGTTCTCGCTGAGGCTCGGCTGGCGCGAGAACGAGTTGCCGCTGCCGCTCGCAGTCAGGAAGAGGCCGCGCGCATCGCGCCGCGCGGTCAGCCGACTTCGGGAGCGCGGTTTGTCAGTACGCTACGTTGGCGCGATTTTGGACCTCAGCCCGCAGCGCATTTCGCAGCTCGCCGCGCAATCGCGGTGACCGCACCCACTCACCCAGAGCCGGACAGCGAATAGCTGTCCTCAGGAGTGTGGTCAGTCCGGGCCCAGTATCGCCGGCGATATCGCTGTCGAGAACGCCATGCCCTTCCGTCCGGAGGCGTCCGGCGCAGTTGATCACGGCGACTTTTCCGCACCACACCGGGCGACGGAAGACCTGAGTCACCCCGGCGGTTGCGGTCGGCTGGGCCGGCTAAGGGACACTGGGCGCGATGACGACGAGCAGACGACGGTTCCTCGCCGGGATGGCGGCCGCGGCGGCCGGGACAGCGGTCGGCGGCTGCTGGCCGCGGCAGACCGCCGCACACGCCGACACCATCTTCATCGGCGGGCCGGTGGTGACGGTGACGCCGTGGGCCCCGGAGGTCGAGGCCCTGGCGGTCAACAGCGGACGGATCAGCGCGGTCGGGACCAGATCCGACGTGCTGCACCGGCGCGGCCCGCAAACCACGGTTATCGACCTGCGCGGGCGGGCGCTGCTGCCGGCGTTCGTGGAACCGCACAGCCACCCGTTCGAGATGGGCACCACGCTGGCACCGCCGGCCGTCGATGTGCGGCCGTTCACCGTTCCGACCGCCAGCGGGGTTTTCGCCAAGCTCGACGAAGCCGTCGCGGACACGCCCAAAGGGCGCCCGATCCTGCTCAACGGTGTCGATCCGCTGCTGCAGACCGGCCTGCAACCGTTTACCCGGACCGAACTGGACAAGCTGGCGCCGAACAATCCGGTCGTCATCATCACCAACAGCGGACACGCCGGCTACGGCAACACCGCCGCCTTCGCCGCCGCCGGCATCACCAAAGACTCGCCCAGCCCGCCCGGCTCGGAGTTTGTGCACGGCCGCGGCGGCGAACTCACCGGCGAAGTCCTCGAAGCAGGTGCCCTGATGGCGCTCACCGCGCCGATCCTCGGCACCATCACCGCCAACGCGCGGGACAACGTCCGCTGGGCCTACAGCCAATTGGCCCGGGTTGGCATCGCCACCGCCAGCGAGCACTCCTACGACGCCGACAGTCAGCGCGAAGTGTTCGAGCAACTCGCGGCCGCCCCGGACTGCACGGTGCGGATCCGGGCCTACGAGATCGGCACCCCGGAACTCGCAGAGGATCCGGCCAACGTGCGGGGCAAGCGAGACGGCGCCGACGTGCTGTTCAGCAAGATCGGGATGAAGCTGTGGGCCGACGGATCGCCCTGGCAGGGCAACATCTTCACCACATTTCCCTACCTGACCAACGCGACGACCGCCGGGCTGGATCTGGGACCAGACCACCGCGGCGGCATGAATTACCCACCAGCGCAGATCGAGGAGCTGGCCGCCGCGTTCGTCCACCAGGGCTGGCAGCTATCGTGCCATGTGCAGGGCGACGCCGCGATCGACGTGGTGTTGAACGCCTTCGACAAGGTTCAGGTACCGCCGGTGCTGCGGTCGCGGCTGGAGCACGTCGGCGCCATGCGGCCCGATCAGTTCGTCCGGGCGGCCACCATGGGTGTTAGCACCAGCCTGTTCATCGAACACATCTACTACTGGGGAGATGTGTTGGTGGACAAGCTGTTCGGCCCCGAGCACGGGGCACGGTGGATGGCCGCGAAATCAGCGCTGGATGCCGGCGTGCGCACATCGTTTCACAACGACGGCACCGTCACCCCGCCGGATCCGATCGGCAACATCGCCACTGCGGCCACCCGCATCGCCAAGGGCAGCGGCCGGACGCTGGCCCCGGAACAGCGGATCGGCATCGACGCGGCAATCAAGGCGCAGACCTTGGATGCCGCCTGGCAGCTGCGACTCGATGACGAAACCGGCAGCCTGGAACTCGGTAAGTGCGCGGATCTGGTTGTGCTGACCGAAAATCCACGCCGGGTGCCGCCGGATCTGCTGCGCGATGTGGGGGTTGAGGCGACGTTTTTGATGGGGCGGCAGACCTACGGAAAGGTGTTAGGTTGAACCGGTTGGCCGTTGCCGAAGCGATTCGCGGAGCCGCTCGGTGATCAGCGGTCCGTGATCCGGCCAACCGTAGCGTACGATCGTGGCCATGGACTCCATACCCGAGTTGGTGTCGGTGCTGCGACCGGTCCTGACGAGGGTCGGCACGGATCACGATGACCGCCGCGGTCCATCGGCACCTACTGCATCGGCACCGACGGCCGTGGTCGCCAATTCGAGATAATCTTCGCGGCCGCTGTCTACTAAAGCGCTGGCGCGCCATCCGCGCCAGGCAAATCCACTAGCGAAAGAACCTCTGAGAACCCATGACACCCAAGATTGATCCCAGCGACATCGTGTCCGATCGAACCAGCGTCGTCGACGACGGGCACAGTGCCCGCGACGACGTCGCTGTCGAGGGCGAACGACCCACCGAAAGCCCGGCAGCCGAAGTTCCAGCCAACCCAGGCCCGATGGACCTGCAGCCTGGCGTGAAGTCGTTGTCCGACAACGACGGTCAAGCGCCGGTCATCCGGGTCCGGGTGTCGGAGCACACCCACGACGCATTGCGGTCCGTCGCCCAAGCCCGCGGCATCAGTGTGTCGACGCTGTCCGCACGGGTGCTTGACGAGTTCGTGAGCCGCGAAGTACTGAGTTGAGGCCCTCGGCGTTCCGCCTGCGCTCGGCCGCAGCAGCTGGCTCACAGCGCTACGGCGAGCATCTTAAGCAGAGGTCGTCGACCAACCGGACCAGCCGCGGGTGATGTGATCCGGGCCAGTAGATCCGCCCGCAGTCTGCGCAGCGATTGAATTCGTGGTAGTACCGCCCAGTCAGCGGCTGCAAATTCCCGAGCACCTCGTCTTTGGCGACCGCCGCCAACCGGCCGTTGCAGCGCAGACACCGGGTCAGCGGTGCCAGCCGGTCGCGCAGGTCCAATCGCCGGATCACCTCGACCGCCTGCTGGTCGGGGTGCTCGGCGTGGACGAACAAGCCGTGGGTGATCGCGCGCCGCTTCAACAGGCCGCGGTCGCGGGTCAGCAGAATCCGCTGCTGGCCAAGGCTGATATCGACCAGGGTGGCGTCGTCGGCGTCAGACGCGAACCAGACGTCCAACCCGAGCAGCCGTAGCAGCCGGGCCAGCCCACCGAGGTTGACATCGATGACGAACCGCGAATCGCGCAACGGCCCCGGCCGCAGCCTTGCCGTCGGCCCGATGTCCAGCGCCTCGAAGACCGGGTAGGCGGCGATGCGGTCCCCGGCCGCCGGGCGGTGCGCGAATCCGGTTGGATCGCCGTTGACCAGGATGAGATCGATCTCGGTGTGCGGGATGCCCATCGCTTCCAACACGTCCTTGACCGTCTGATGGGCCCGGAACGGGCGGCGCACCGTCGCGCCCCGTGACCCGGGCTCGACGAAGTCGTTGAGTTCGGCGTAGGCACGAACCTCCACGTAGCCGACCATGCCCCATAGTCACCCCCGCGGTTCAGCGGATGCAATGCGAGACTTTCTGGACTGGGCGGCAACGCTTGGCGATACAACCCCGGGTGTCTCAAGAAATTCGGGCTATGGTGATGTGCCCGCCTCGTAGCGACAACTCGCCTGCACTCCTACCCCAAGCAGCCCGGCCTCGGCAGTCTCCACCGCGCCACCGGTTCGGTTGTCGCTTTGAGGCGGGCACGTGCATACAACCTTGTTCGCCGCGACTGGTATGACCGAAGCGAACTGCCGTCGGGCTTCGCGGCTTTCAACCCATCGATAACGTTAACGACGATCACCCGGGTTCGGCTGGTTGCTGTCGCGTGGAGTTTCTCGACGCCCCGACGGGCTGGTAATCGACCGTAGGGAGCGTTGCGTGACCGACATTTCCGCGTTCGGCGATCTGATACCCCTCGATCATGGACTGTGTGTGCTGAGCACCTGGCGCGTTGATGCCGGCATCCAATCGTCGGTCGTCAACGCCGGCGTTATCCAGCATCCGCGAACCGCCACGCCCGTGGCGGCGACGGTTGCCCTCGGCGGCAGCCACGACGACTGGGACACCTACGACGGCGTCATGCGAGCAGAGCGGCGGACCGCCGTGCTGATCACCCCGGTCCGTGTCTACACCAATCGTGGCCGAGTCGCCCGCGGCGCCGCCGAAGCGGCGCACGCCGCGACCTACTTACTCCACGAACCGGAATTCGACGCCCAGCGACCGGTAAGTGCGCTCCGCGCGACGGTCACGAGTGAGCAAGGTGCGCCGGTTGGTGCTGGCGGCGCGCCCCACCAGGGCGTCATAGACCGAGCCGCCGACGATGTCCAGGCCGGCGAGTCGCTCGCGAAGGTCGCGGGTTTCGGCCGCGCCGAGCCAACAGCCCGCCGGGAAAGCCTCGGCCAGCACGGAGGACGCTTGGCCCGCGGTCAACCGCAGCGGCAGAGGTAGCCGAGTCAGCACCGAATACGTCTCGAACAGTGCATGCCCGGCCAACGCGGGACGAAATTCAATCAGCACTCTACGGCAGGCCGGATGGGCTTCGTGAGTCGGATCCAACGCAGCGACGGCAACACTGGTGTCGCACGCCCATAACTCACCGTTGGATGTCATCGCGGAGTCGGCGCACGTCGGCATCGGTCAGCACGGCGCCCTCGACGTCGCCCAGAATCGGTAGCCCGTCGGCGGTTTCGACCGCGCGTGGATGCTCTCGCACCGGCTCGATCCGGAGACCGGATCCGTCGGGAATAAGTTCCAGCGGGGTGTCTGGCGTGATGCCGAGGGCGACGCGCAGCGCTTTTGGGATGACCAGCCGGCCCAGCCGATCCACTGTCACGTACATGGCATGATATTACCATCGGATTGGTAACCGATATCGTGGTGCTACTTTCGGCTGCCCCGCCATCGCCATCGGCACGAAGGATCCTAGATGATCGCCGCTGCACACCCGTTCGACCGCGCCATCGCCCTGGAGCCCGTCGACACGAGCGCCTGGCGCGGCCACACCCAACCGGACTGGTCGAACATGGTCGGGCCGTTCGGCGGCATCACCGCGGCGATTCTGCTGCACGCCATCGAAATCCAACCCGACCGCATCGGCGACCCGCTGGCGCTGACGGTCAACTTCGCCGGGCCGGTCACCGACGGCGCCTTCGACATCGCCGCCCGAGCCGCCCGCACTAATCGCAGCAATCAGCACTGGATCCTCGAACTCAGCCAAGGCGGCGAAGTCAAGACCACTGCCACCGCGGTGTTCGGTATTCACCGCGACACCTGGGCCGACACCGAGACCCATCCGCCCCGCGTGCCGGCGCCCGAACAGCTCACCCCGAGCGGGCTGCCCGCCGACATCGCCTGGGACGAGCGTTACGACATGCGCTTCGCCGAGGGCCCGGTGCCGATCGGCGAGCCGCCCAACCCGTCGTCGACCAGCACGCTGTGGGTGCGTGACGCCGACGGCCGTGCCGTCGACTTCACCGCGCTGGCGGCGCTGTCGGATGTGTTCTACCCGAGGGTGTTCCTGCGTCAAGGCCGGGTCATGCCGGCCAGCACCATCTCGCTGACCACCTATTTTCACGCCGGCCCTGCCGAACTCGACGCCGTCGGCGCCGATTACGTGCTAGCCAGCGCGCACGCCAACCGGTTCTCCCGCGGCTACTTCGACCAGAGCGCCCACCTGTGGTCGCCCGACGGTCAGCTGTTGGCCAGCACGTACCAGATCGTCTACTTCAAGGGCTGAGCAACTGCCGACACCTATCGCCTGCCACCCGGTGCAGCGGCCGACCGTTGTCAGGAAAATGCCAAAGTCTTCGCAGCGAAACGGCAAGCACCGCCTTGTACTCTCACGCACGCAATAGGTTCCTGAAATGACCGGTACCGGAATGTCTTAGGACGGTCTCATGGCTGTGCCACTTCGCCCCTACCTCACCACCGGTGTCGCCCTGGCCGGCGCCAGCCTCATCGCCATCAACCCGGTAACGCCACCGCGATTCGACGTGGTCCAGCGCGAGCTGCGGCTCACCTCCAATGACCACATCGTGGTCGCGCCGAACGGAGTTCCGGGCATCGACACCACCCTCGGCCCCGGTGAGATAACCGAGGCCTACGAAGTGGGTGGCAGCACCGTTCCGATACTGCCCCAAAGCTGGTTCACCAATGCCAACGAGGTCTACGTCCAACCGAATTTCCCTGGGGCCGTGCCGAACTACTTCGGCTACCCGGCGCAGTTTTACCCGGTGTCGGATTCCCTCGGCGGGTTCCACGATCGTTCCGAGGCGGTGGGCCAAGAGACGATGAACGACGTGCTCATGACCCAGCTCAGTCAGGGACACAACGTCGTTTTCTACGGCACGTCGCAGGGTGCCACCCTTCAGGCGCTCGAGATGACGTACCTGATGTCCTTGCCGGCCGACGAACAGCCGAGCCCCACCCAGCTGGGCTTTGTCGACTTCGGTGATCCCAACCTTCCGGACGGCGGTATCTATACGCGGTACGGCACTCCGGATCTGCCGAGTAATGTGATGCCGTACGGTCTGCCTGGACATTTGAACCTTCCGAGCATCGGTATCGCGTTCAGTACCGAGACTCCGCCCAACGCGCCGTGGCCGGATGTCATCTACACCGGCGAATACGACGGGTTCGGCGACTACCCGCAGTACTCGCTGAACCTGCTGGCGGACATCAACGCGCTGTTGGGCACCGAGTTCGTCCACGACGGCGGTTCGGATAAACCCGCCTCGTTGATTGCTACGGCGATGCCTTGGGACCCATCGCCGGGATATGACGGCAACACCACCTATTTCATCATTCCCACTCCAGACCTGCCGCTGTTGGACCCGATTCGCGGAAACCCGATCGGTAACGCGATCGCCGACTTGCTGCAGCCAGATTTGAAGGTGCTGGTCAATCTCGGCTACGGCCCCGATAACGTCGGCTGGGGCGAGTATCCCAACGTTTTGACCCCGGCCGCCGGGTTGTTCCCGGACGTCAACCCCACCACTCTGCTCAACGAGTTGGTTTCCGGCGCCAAAGAGGGCCTTCAAAACTTCATAACCGATCTGAAAGCCATCACACCAGCGAGCCTCTCGGCGGCCATGACAACGACCGCCGATCCCGCGCCGGCGGTGGCTCCGATGGATTTGGACCCGAGCAACTTCACGAGTCAACTGGAGACGGTGCTCACCCTGAATAGCAACGCGCTGACCGCTGTGTCCACAGCGATCGCTAATACGGCCGACAACGCGGTGAATATCCTCCAAGCCTTCACCACCACCCTTCCCACCCTTGCTGTGGACCATATCCTCGCCGGCTTCAACGACCTCGCCGACGGCAATACGAATGCAGCGTTCACCGACTTCAATGAGGTGCCAAACCTTCTCGTCGGACTTGGTATCTGGGCTCCATTCATCGGACTGCAGGCCATCCAGGCCCAGGTCGGCACGGCCGAAAGCGCTATCCAGAGCGCCGTCAGTGCCGACATGGACTTCCTCGCGGGTCTTCCCGGTCTGCTGTAGCGTTTGGGCGTCTCAGTCCGCGAACCTGATCAGCGGCGAAACAACCACTGCCACAAGAACAGCAGCCCGCTGGCCACCGCCGAGGCCACCAGCATGGAGGCCAGCGGAATATAGACGCGCAGGTTGGACCGCTCGATCCGGATGTCACCGGGCAGGTGGCCGAACCAGGACAGCCCGCCCGTCCACGCCAGCACCCCGATCACGACGATGACGAGGCCGGCCGCCGTGATGAGCGGACCGACGTTGCGTGTCATCGCGCGCTCACCCGGGCGTCGAGCCGATGGTCACCGACACCTCCTGGCGTTTGCCCTCTCGCACTAACACCAGCGGACGCTGCTGTCCGGGTTTGGTGCGCCGCAGCGCGGCCAGCAGATCTTCGACACTGCGGACTGGCACGCCGGCCAGTTCGACGATGACGTCGCCGCGGCGCACCCCGGCCGCCGCGGCCGGCGTGCCCGGGTCTAGACCGACCACCAGCGCGCCCTGGTCGACGTCGACACCGGCGAACCGGCGGATCGCCGGTGTCAGGCTCACCGCGGACACACCCAAATAGGGGTGCACCGCCCGGCCGTCGGCCAGGAGTTGATCGGCGACGTCGAGCACGGTGGCCGACGGGATGGCGAAGCCCAGCGACACCGCGCCGGCGCTGGGCGGTATATAGGCCTCGTTGATGCCCACCACCCGGCCGGTGGCGTCGAGCAGCGCCCCGCCGGAGCTGCCCGGCGAGATTGACGCATCGGTCTGGATCAGGTCCACCAGCGACGGGTACTGCGTGGCCGCGCCGGGGATGTCGCGGTGCAACCCGGAAATGATGCCGGCGGTCACCGAGTGCTCGAATCCCAACGGGCTGCCGATGGCCAGCGCCCGCTCGCCGGGCTGCGGCAGGTCGGTGCGAAACTTCGGCACCGGAAGGCCGGTGCGCCGGGTGCGCAGCACCGCCAAGTCGGTCAACCGGTCGGTGGCCAGCACTTTGGCCGGCGAGGTCTGCCCGTCGGCGAAAATGACGCTGACGTCCGGGGATTCGCCGACCACGTGCGCGTTGGTGACCACGATGTCCGGGCGCAGCACCACCCCGCTGCCCAGATTGGCCCGGGCCTGAATGGTCACCACGCTGGGGGTGACCTCCTTGACGATATCGACGTAGCCGCCGGGCGGCTGGACGGCGGGCGCCGGAGCTTCGGCAGTGGGCGTCGGCGTCTCCGAAGACGCCGTGGTGGGCCGGTCACTGCCGTGCTGCCCGCCCGCGCATCCGGTTGCCACCGCCGCCACCACGGCCAGCGCCGCACTGAGCATCCGCAGCACGTTCATGGGCGGCAACCCTACTGCACGGCTCAACCGTCGAACCGCAGCGGCAGCTCCTGCCCCAGCAGCCGCGGGAAAACGCGTCCGCCGAAGCCGCTGGACCGGGCGGCCATTGGCGCTGCCACTCCCGATAACGGGATGTGCAGGCCCAACTCGGTAAGCCGTTCCCGCAACGCCGCATCGGCGGTACTTAACTGCCGGTCGGTCATTGCTCGCCACTGCCGGCGACGCCACCGCCCGCCGGCAGTGCCACTCCGGGCGGCGGGCAGATCCCGGCAACCGAGCCGCGGATCGGTGCCTGATGGCGGAATATCGCGATGGTGCCGGGCACATTGGCTTGGGACAGCGCCACATCCAAGGCAAGACCGGGGGCGTCGTCAGCGAGGTCGAGGTTCAGATAAACCGAGGACAGCCGCTCGCGGTGGCAGCGCTCGATGAGCCGATCGGCCAGGTGGTGGCCCTCGGCGCGGTAGAGCGGAAGCGCGTTGACGTCGGCGGGTCGATGGTCGATCTCGGTCATGACGTTCAACGCCATCAGTTGCGGTCCGGTGACCAGCAGCCCGGCCGCCCGGAAGACCGCGGGCAGGTAGGTGAGCACCTCGCCGAGATGGTCCGCGGTTTGGATGTTGTCGATGACGTAGTGCAACACGAAGCCGCGCTGGGTAAGGAGCTGCGTGACCACCCCCGCGGTGGCGGCGATGTAGTCGTGCACGGCACTCGACCAGCGGAACTGATGGAAATAGGACTTGTACAGGTCGTCGACCATGAAAAACGCGGTCGCCACCAGCCATCCGTCATCAAGCCCCGCGGTCAGGGCATGCACCCGGGCGCTCAGTGCGCCCAGCGAGCGTTCCCGGTCGGCATCGGAGAGCGACTCGAGCCGGTCGGCGCCGGCAACGATCGCCCTGCGCTCGCAGTCCCACAGATAAGCCGGCGTGGAAAAGTCCCATCCGCCCGCGCCCGGCGACACCAGGGTTTGGTCAGTCATGTCTTGCCTTTCCGGCGACGCCGCCGTCGGGCGTCCACCACTTGCATGCGCCGCATGCCGGCTCTTCCCCTGGGGCACCGTCGGTGGTCGCGCGGTTGCCGAGACGGCGGGCCAGGTACCCGAACAGCCGTCCACTCGTGAGCCGGTTCCCATGATACCGAGCGGCACCGACACCAAACGCGGCCCGGAATCGGATGTGCGTCAGAAAATTTCGGGGGCATGGTTGCGCGCCCGCCTGGCAGCGACAATGGCGATGAGCTCGCGATGGCCGGTCTGCGGTCAGCCGGGATTGTCGCGCAAAGGCGGGCACTCGTGCATACCCTGCCGGCGCGTAACCACTGTGGCGGAGCTGACCGCGTCAGGACGGACTGCGCCATCCGCCGCGATGCACGGCATAGGCTGGGCGCCGTGGCGGAAACGTTCGACCCGATGGGCACCATCGCGGCCATCCTCACCGAGCACGGCCCGCTCGACGAAGCGGACATCGCGGATCGGCTCACCGAAGCCGGCGTCGACGACCCGGATGCCGTGCTGTACCAGATGCGGATCGGAATTCATTACCCGGCAGCACAATTGGCCGATGAGCGGTGGGGGTGGCTGCCGCACGTGCTGGCCGGCCGGGTATTCACCCACCGGGTCAGCGCCGACGAGGCCGCCTTCGACATCCTCACCGCGACCCCGGACCTGAGTCCGATTGTCACACTGTGCAACTACTCCCAGTACCAGCGGCTCGCCGACGGCTCGACAGCCCAGCTGGTGCTGGTCGACTACGACGACGAGTTACTTGACGAGCGGGGCATCCCCGACGAGCTGATCGACGACGCCGGTTCGCTGCTGCTCGGGGCGGGCACGCTGGCCAAGGCGGGTGTCAACGACGGCGATGTGGTCGGTGTGCGGCTAACAGCGCAAGGCCTGACCGTCGAGCGAGTCAACACGATGGCGGACACCTCGGCCGGCCCGGCGCTGGCAGCCGCCCTGGATCCCGAACGGCCGGAGTTCTTCGACGCGGCGGTCTGGTCGGCCTGCGTCGCAGACCCGGCGTTGTTCACCGAGCCGACACCACCGCTATCCGAGAGTGCCGCCGAGCACGGCCTGGCGCAGCGCGGCGAGTTCCTGGCCCCCGCTGGATTTGACTTCGACCGTTGGGATTTCGAGCGGGCCTGCGCGCGGCTCGCGGAACGACACGACATCGACGACGACGAAGCGGTGGCGCTGGCCACCCTGATCGATCTGTGCAAACGGCTCGGGCTGCGGCTGCTGCTCCACGCCGCCGCCGAAGACGGACCGCTGACCGAGGCTCAAGAAGCTGCCCGGCAGAGCGTCACGGGACCCGAGTTCGATCACGCCGTCAGCCAAGCGAGCAAAGTCGCGCATGCGGTTGCCGACCCGCTGGTGGCGCAGGCGCTGGCGGCTGACACTGCTCGCGACGGCGCCATCGTGGCGCCCGCGCTGGGCATGCTGGCCGAATTGCTGGAGCCCACGGTGGTCCGCCCGGCGCGGGTGGCCTACCGGTGGCTGCGCGCGGTGGCGCTGGAGCGGGCCGGCGACATCGACGGTGCCGAGCGCGAGCTGCTGGCCGCTCAGTCGATGGATGCCGACTTTCCGCTGGCGCTCATCGATCTGGCCCGCATCGCTTCCGACCGCGGCGACGCCGAGGCCGGCCTGGCGTTGCTGAACCGCGCCGGCACCCCACCGGATCACCTGCTGGTGCAACTGCTGCAGCGCTACCGCGCCGAACCGCGGCGGGGCCTTGGCCGCAACGAACCGTGCTGGTGCGGATCGGGCCGCAAGTACAAGAAATGCCACCTCGGCCATGAGCAACTCCCCTTGGCCGAGCGGGCCGGCTGGTTGTACAGCAAAGCCACGCAGCATGTGCTGCTGCACGACTGGATGGAGTTGGTGAACGCGGTCACCGACGCGCGAGCCCGCTGCCTCGATCCCGACGATCCCGACGATCCCGACGCGATGGACGCCGCGGTGGCCGACCCGCTGGTGATGGACGCGGTGCTGTTCGAGGGCGGCGGGTTCGCCGAGTTTTTGGCGATGCGCGGATCGTTGCTGCCCGACGACGAACGGGCGCTGGCCGAGCAGTGGCTGCTGGTGAATCGGTCGGTGTTCGACGTCGAGCAGGTACAGCCGGGCCGCGGCATCACCGTGCGCGACGTGCGCACCGGCGAGCGGCATGAGGTGCGGGAGCGCACCGCCAGCCGCCGCCTCGAGGCCGGGCAGCTGGTGTGCGCGCGGGTCGTGCCCGCCGGGGACACCAGGCAGATCGTCGGCGGCCTGGAACCGGTGGCGCTGCACCGCCGCGACGCGTTGATCGAGCTGCTCGACTCCGATCCCGATCCGGTGGACTTGGTGGCGCAGCTCAGCCGCCGGGATGGCTCGCCAAATAATCGGTGACCGGGGTCGGCGCGGTCGCGACGTAGCCGATCGGCAGCGGCACGTCACCGGACGTGGTGCGGTAGTAGATATTCCAGCGGTAGTAGCCGGCGAACCCGGCGGGGTCGGCGGCCATCGCCCCGGCGTAATCGGTCACCGGCGTCGCTCAGCCCGACGATCCGGCCGAAGCCGGTTTCGATCAGGTTGATCGCCGCCAGGTAGTTCCAGCCGAGGGTCCGGTAGGCGACTTGCCGGCGATGCGCGGCCTGGCCCAGCGCCGCCGCGGACGACGACGGATCACGCAGGGCCTCGGCGGCGACCAGGCTGTCGGCCGGCCGCACCGGGTCCGGCGCGGCTGGCGGGTCGGCCCGCGAGCGCGCATAATTCTGCCGAGCATAGCCTGATCGCCATGACCTTCTATTTGGTGATCAGCGACTTCGACAGTGGCACCCGCCAGGTCGGGCCCGAGCTGGCCCGGGCCGAACCGGAGTTCGTCGGTGCCGCGCTGCACCGCATCAGACCGGGCCGCGATGCGGTGGTGGCCGAGTTGCAGAAGTTTCTGGACGGCGCACCGGCCCGGGTGTTCTCCATCGACGACCCGCAGATTTTGATGTCTCGGCAACTGCTGCTGGCCGCCGAGGAGCTGTCGGTGCAGTTCAGCGCGTACGACGACGTGGCCAAAGAAGAGGCCCGGTATGCGCATTACGGCCGTCCCGACGAGCCGGTGCGCTACCCCGATTGACGGTGCCGTTCGACGGCGTCCCGCACCGCCGGCACCACGTCGGCGGCGAACCGTTGCGCCTGGCCGACGTCGTCGTCGGCGGTGCCGAGCAGAAAGCCGGCGGCCGCAACGGCAGGCTGGCCACGTCGGGGATCACCCGCACCCGCCGGGTGCGCGCCAGTACCGCTCCCATCAGCGCGAAGGCGTCGAGGAACTTCGACTGGTACGGATGATCCTGGATGCCAATGAAGTCCAGCGACTCGTCGGCGACGCTGGCCAGCTTGAACGTGTTGTCCAGCAGCGCGGCGCTCGGCGAGACGAAGAGTCCGAACTGAAGCGGGCGGCCGTAGTCGGTCATGGTGGTGCCCCACACTACCGCCGCCGGCCGGCCCGCACCTCACACCGCGGCACCGTCCGGATGCAGCCGTTTCAACGCTTGGCGAAAGTCGTCGTTCGGCCCCGCGCCGGGTAGCACCTCGGTGACCTGGCGCAGCGCGTAGTCAATCGGGACACCGGCTTTTCGAGCCCCGTACAGCGCGGCGACGGCCGGGGTCCGGCTGATGGCCTGCACGCAGTGCAACAGCACGCCGGTGCCGTCGGCCCGAAACTGCTCGACCGCACGCACCGTGTCGAGCAGCACGAAGTCCAGGTTCGGGTTGTCGCCGGTCCGGTCGATCAGCCGAACATCAAGGTGTTCAGCGGTTTCCGGAACATCGAAATCGCCTATCCGGCACAGCGACACCACCGCGCCGACACCGTCCGGCAACGACCGCAGCGCCTGCACGCCGCCGATCCACACCCCGTCGTCGGCCGGATGCCGGACCAGCGGGCAGCGGATCCCGGGATAGTGCAGTTCGGCGTCGTCGACCGGACCGCCGTGGATGATGGCCGACGCGGTGGCGACCAACGTGCGGGTGGTCCACCCCGGCCAGCCGTGCAACCGCCGGCGCCACTGTGCCGGTACCGCCGATGCGCCGTAGGCTGCGCCCAGCAGCCCGCCGGCGATAGCGGCGACGGTATCGGTGTCCCGTCCGCCGCGCACCGCGGCGTCCAGCGCCAACCGCAGACGGTCGGCCGGGAACACTCCGGCCGCCGAATCTTGCGGCGGCTCCGGGGTGTTCGCGATCGCCGACCACGCGCCCTGCAACGCCTGCACCACCCAGCCGTTGTTCGGGAAATCCGCCGGCCGGGACTGCTCGGCGGCATCCAGCAGCGCCGTCCAGCGGCGCCGTGCGTCGGCATCCAGGTGCGGCAAGCCGACCCGCACGTCCAGCTCACCGGTCAGCACTGCATGGCGGATCGCGGCGCACCACAGCGCGCAGGCATCACCGGTGTCCGGGTCGTAGTGGGTCAGCGCGCTGATCGCCCGCGCTGCGGTCAGCAAACCGTCCTCGTCGTCGAGGTAGGCCAACGCCAGCGGAGCGGTGCGCATCAGCGAACCGTTGCCGCCGCTGCGACCGGTGTCCCGGTGTACTGCCTGCGCCGCGGCACGGGCGCTGGCCGCTGATACACCGGCGCGGCCGGCGGCGCTCAGCACCGAACTGGTTTGCACGCCGACATCTTTGGTGCCGGGATCGCACGCCCAGCCGTACCAGCGGCGCACGATCGCGTCCTGGGCGGCCTCGGCACGCAGGTCCGCGCCGCTGGCCGCGACCTCGGCGATCGCGATCGCCATCGAGGTGTCGTCGGTCCACTCCCCGGTCGCCCAGATCGACCGCCGGCTGACGTCGTCGTCGATGGCGACCCGCACGTCCGGGCCCAGCGGCCCACCGAACTCGAACGGCGCGCCCAGCGCGTCGCCGGCGGCGGTGCCCAGCAGCACACCGCACGCCCGATCCCGTTGTGCAGCAGTCAGAGTCATGTGTTGCCTCCTTCAGAGGTCCGGCCTCTGCAAAGAGGCGCTCTTGCCGGCGCCGGTTGGCGCCGACCGCTTCGTCATCCGAGCCACCCACGAGCGTGGGGTTGGCGTGCCGTCCAGTCGGAGCTTGCCGACGGCATCTCATGAAGCCCTTCCAGGTTAGCCCACCCCACCGACAAGCCGGCTCGACTGCGTCCGGCGCGGTTACCGGTACACCCGGCTGCTGCCGTCATAGCGGCCGTTGAGCAGCGCCGACACCGTTGCCGGCTGCCACCGGCGGCCCTTCGGGGTGCGCTGGCCGGTCGAGTTCAACACCCGGGCGGTGGCCGCCTGGGTGACCCCGCAGCCGTGGACCAACCAGCGCACGTAGCGCTTGAGCACCGGCCGGCGTTGCGGCCACGGTGCCGTCGGCTCCGGAAGCGCCGGCGGGGCATAGCCGTCCCGGCCGGACGCGTGCTCACCGCCCATCGGCACCCGCCGCACCGGCCGTGGTCCGCCGGATGTCCGGGCACCGGCCGCAACCAGCGTCCGCTCGATTTCGCGGCCCAGGGTGTCGGCACCCGCCGCTGCCAGCGCCGCGTGATCGAGTTCGTCGACCACCTGGACTTCCCGGCGCAACGCGAAGTCGATCTCGTTGATCCCGCCGTCGGCAGGATATGGAACGAGCTCCGCGCCGCCGCGCAGGTTGAGGCGGTGGCGCTGCAGGACCAGGCTCAGCCGCCGCGAGTGCTGCTCTCGGCCGAGATCCGGAATGGGGAACGGTGCCCACAGGTCGGCGCGGTCGGCGATGGCCCGGCCCACCGCTGCCACCACCGCATCGACCTCGGTGAGGTCCACGGCCGAGCCGGCCTGCCCCGGCGGGAACGCGAACGCTTCGGCGATCGCGCAGCCCTGGTACGCCGCGATCTCCGCCAATTCGTCTCGACGCGCCACGGTGTCATGGTCGCCGAGCAAAATAACGGCCCTCGGTCGCAACTTACTCGTCATACCCGGCCTCCTGATGGGTGGTTGCAGCGCATCGCCGAACGGCATCTCGGCGACGGCATCTGGCGACGCTGAGCTGAATGTATCCCGGGGTACCGACACGTTTCGGTCGCGCGCTTCATGCTGGGGGTGCGACGCCGCGGATAGCGACACGGATGTCTTCAGCGCGCCGAATCGCCCTGGGCGGATCGACGCCGCGAGATCAAATTACGATCGCTACGGGTTGATGCTCCGGAAGGGAGGCAGGTGAGACATGGCGTGGCAACCGAATGACATCCCCGACCAGCACGGCCGCACCTTCGTGGTAACCGGGGCCAACGGCGGGCTGGGTGAGATCACCACCCGGGTTCTGGCCGACAAGGGCGCCACCGTGGTGATGGCCTGCCGCAACGTGGCCAGAGCCCAGGACATCGCCGATCGGATCGGCGGCGACGTCCGAGTGGCCGAACTGGACCTCAGCAGCCTGGCGTCGGTCCGCGATTTCGCCGAGCGACACACCGGATTCGACGTGTTGATCAACAACGCCGGTGTGATGAACATCCCGTTTCGCCGGACGGTGGACGGCTTCGAGATGCAGTTCGGGGTGAACCATCTGGGCCACTTCGCGCTCACCGGTCTGCTGTTCGACAAGATCGCCGACCGGATCGTGACGGTCGCCAGTGTCGCACACCGGCAGACTCCCAAACTGTGGATCGACGACCTCAACAACGAGCACCGGTACTATCAGCGCAACCTGGCCGATGCGCAGACCAAGCTGGCCAACCTGATCCTGCTCTGCCGCCACCACCACCGCCTCGTCC
>CAZPZQ010000038.1:0-17542 GCA_964590745.1 uncultured Mycobacterium sp.
TGCCGCGCGGCGGCCTCCCCGGCCGGGTCGGCATGTTCTTGAGCGTCCAGCAGACGCTCGAAGTCCTCGCGCGGAAACTTGGCGTCGATCGGCAGCAACACCTCGTCGGTGTCGTCGGTGCCGGGTAGCCGGATCGCGAACTCCACTCGGTCATTTGAGCCCGGCACCGTCGCGATATTCGTGTGGTATTGCTCGGGTGTCAGAGTCTCTGCCAGCAACGCCGCGAGTTGGGTTTCGCCGAAGATACCGCGGGTCTTGACGTTGGTCAGCACCCGCTTCAGGTCTCCCACCCCGGTCGCCAGGCTCTGCATTTCGCCGAGCCCGCGCTGCACGGCTTCCAGGCGCTCCGAGATTTGAGCGAAAGACCGAGCGAGCCGGGTTTCCAGGGTGGCTTGCAGCTTTTCGTCCACCGTGGCGCGCATTTTCTCTAACTGCGTTGCGTTGTCGGACTGCAGGCTGGCGAGTTGTTGGTCGAGCGTGGTGCGCACCTCCGCCATCCGCTGCTGGTTGTCGGAGCCTAGTTTTTCCAGCGTCATCTGTACGTGAGAATTGAAGCGCTGAAACGATTGGGCAAGCTCGATGCGCCCGGCCCGCTGTTCTTCACGCAGCGTGCGCTCCACGCGTTCGGTGTCGCCGCGCAGCGCGGCAAGCTGTTCGGGTGAGAATGTCCCGCCGCGTGGGCGCAGCAGCAGCATGACCTGAACAGCCACCGCCAGCGTGGTGAGCATGACGAGCACGATCAACAGCGTCGTATCCATGCCGGGAATGTAGCGCCGGGCACCGACACGGTGATTGGTTCATCCAGCGGCCAGGCTCCTGATCCAGGTCCGGGAATCAGCCGGGTCGATCACGTCGTCAAGCTCAAACGTGGTCGCCGAGTTCAAGGCCCGGCCATGCCGGTAGGCTGCCTCCACCAGTCGGTCGAAGAGTTTTCGACGCTCGACCGGGTCAGCGACGTCGGCCAATTCCTTGCGGAACCCGAGCCGCACCGCGCCTTCCAGCCCCATTCCGCCGATCTCGCCGGTCGGCCAGGCAACGGTGAACTGCGGTGCGTGAAAAGACCCGCCGGCCATCGCCATCGCACCCAGGCCGTAGCCTTTGCGCAGCACGATCATGCCCATCGGCACCGTGAGGCGGGCGCCGACGACGAACATTCGGCCGAAGCGACGCACCGTCGCCGCTTTTTCCGCATCGGGGCCCACCATGAAGCCCGGCGTGTCGCACAGCGAGATCACCGGCAGCCGAAACGACTCGCACAGCGCCAGGAAGTCGGCTGCCTTGTCGGCTGCCTCGGCGTCGATAGCGCCACCGAGGTGGTGGCTGCTGTTGGCCAACAGCCCGTAGGGCACGCCTTCGACCCGGACCAAAGCGGTGATCACGCCGGCGCCGTAGCCCGACCGCAGCTCCAGCACCGAGCCGACATCGACTATCGACTCGATGGCCCGGTGCACGTCGTACGCGCGTAACCGATCCTGCGGCACCACCTGGCGAGCCAACCGCGGATCAGGCCCCTGCCAATCGCCGAGATCGCCCTGGAAGTAGGACAGATAGCGCTGCGCCAGTGCCACCGCGTGCGCTTCGTCGCGGGCGACCAGACCGACCACGCCGTTGCGCCGCTGCACGTCGATCGGCCCGATCTCTTCGGGCCGGTACTCGCCCAGCCCGCCGCCTTCGATCATCGCGGGACCGCCCATGCCGATGTTGGCGTCCGGGGTCGCGATGATCACGTCGCACACGCCGGCCAGCGCCGCGTTACCGGCGAAGCACCGCCCGGAAACGATCGACACCAGCGGCACCCGGCCGCTCAGGCCGGCGAGCGTGCGGAACGTCATCAGGTCCAGCCCGGCCATCCCGCCGGCGTCCGTGTCGCCGGGACGGCCGCCGCCACCTTCGGTGAACAGCACCACCGGCAACCGTCTGCGGGCCGCTACGTCGAAGACCCGGTCGGTTTTCGCATGGTTACGCATGCCCTGGGTGCCGGCCAGCACGGTGTAGTCGTAGGAGGCCACCACCACCTGCGCCGCGTTCGGGCCGAACCGGTCGGCGCCGATGGTTGCCACACCGGCGATCAGGCCATCGGCCGGGGTGTTGCGGATCAGGTCTTCTTCGGAACGCCGACTGCGCTGCGCGGCCAGCGCCAAGGCGCCGTACTCGACGAAGCTGTCGGCGTCGACCAGATCGGCGATGTTCTCGCGTGCGGTGCGCCGATCCTGCCGGTGCCGGTTGGCGGTAACGTCCGGCCGTCCCTCGTCGCGGGTGAGCCGGTGGCGGTGCCGGACCTCGTCGAGGTCCGGGCGAGGCCGGTCGAGGTCGAGTTCGGCATCCGGTTCGTCCGGCGCGCCGGCTTCGGCGCTGGCGAAGGCCAGCAACGGGTCGCCGGCTCGGACCAGTTGACCGGGCTCCACCAAGACGCGGGGCGTCCGCGCGCTAGCTGGCGCGGTGAGCACGTGCTGCATCTTCATCGCTTCCAGAACCACGGCCTTCGGCGTCGCCTCGATGACGGTGCCCGCCGTCGAGGCGTACAGCACTCGTTCGCCGGGGAACAGGTCCGCAACGGAGGCACCGGGTTCGGTCTCGCGCATGGCGGAGACATCAACCAGCTCAGGCAGTTTCTCGCTGAGCCATCGGGTGGTCACCGGTCCGGGTTCGATCCGACGCTCGGACAGGACTTGTCGCAGCAATCCGATATTGGTGTCGACTCCGCCGACGCTGAACTCAGCCAATGCGGCGTGGGCCTTGCGAAGGGCTGCTGCCGATGATGTGGTGCGCACGTGGGTGATCACCTTGGCGAGCAATGAGTCGTAGCGAGCGGTGAGCACCAGTCCGGGCCGCCCGTACGTGTCGACCCGCACCCCGGGCCCGCTTGGCGGGGTGAATATCGTCAACGTGCCCGCGGCCGGCAGCGCCGAGCCGTCGGCCGCCATCGTCTCGGCGTTTACCCGGCTCTGGATCGCGATGCCGTGCGCCGCGGCCGGATCCCCGAACGCCTCGGTCCGGTCGGCGACGATGCCGGCAGGCAACCCGAGCTGGTCGATCGTGACACCGTCGGCCAGCGCGAACTGTGCCGCCACCAGGTCCACTCCGGTGACCTCTTCGGTAACGGTGTGCTCCACCTGAATTCGTGGATTGACTTCGAGAAAGGTGAATCCTTTTGGGTTGACCAAGAATTCGACAGTGGCTAATCCGCGGTAGCCCACGGCTGCGCAGAGTCGGGCCGCCGCCCGGTGCAGCGCACGGCGCCGCGTGTCCGGTAGACCTTGAGCGGGAGCGATCTCGATCAGTTTCTGGTACCGCCGCTGGATGCTGCAGTCGCGGTCACCGAGCGCCATCGCCCGGGTGCCGTCGGCGATGATCTGCACCTCGATGTGGCGCGCGTCCTCGACCAGTTCCTCGGCGAACACCGTGGCCGCACCGAACGCCGACTTCGCCTCTCCGGCACACCGGCGGTAGGCGTCGTCGATGTCATCCACACGACGCACGGCGCGCATACCGCGGCCCCCACCGCCGTTCAGCGCCTTGACCATGATCCCGGCGGGATGCTCGGCGAAGAAGGTGCGGATCTGCTCGAGGCTGCTGGGCCCGTCGGTGGCGGCAGTGACCGGCAATTCCGCGGCGATGGCGGCGCGACGGGCCGCCGACTTGTCGCCGAACAGCTCCAACACCGCGGCGTCCGGACCGACGAAAACGTATCCCGCCGCCGCGATTGAGCGGGCGAATACCGGGTTCTCGGAAAGGAATCCGTATCCGGGATGGATGATCTCGGCGCCCGCCTTCTCGGCCGCGGCCAGTATCGCGACGTGATCGAGGTAGGCCGACGGGCCGGTGCCGGGGAGGCCGATGGCGTCATCCGCGGCGTGCACATGTGGGCACTCGGCGTCGTCTTCGGCGTACACCGCCGCACTGTGCAGCCCCAATTCAGTCGCGGTGCGGGCGATCCGCAGTGCGATTTCGCCGCGATTGGCGATCAGCACGGTCCGGTCCGCCGTGCCGGTCATCGCAGCGGCGCGCCCCACCGCACCTGCTCGCGCAGCTGATCCTTGCGTAGTTTGCCGCTTGCGGTGCGCGGCAGCGCCTCGGTGACCACGGTGATGTATTGCGGAACTTTGAAGTCGGCGAGCTGTGCGGCGCAGTGCTTCAGCACCGCCGTCACGTCGACGTCGTGCCGGTCACCGACCAGCACCGCACCCACTTTCTCACCCATCACCTCGTCGGGTACCGCCAGCACGCAGGCGTCGGCAACCCCCGGGGCCGCCAGCAGGGCCGCTTCCACTTCCACACTGGAGACGTTTTCGCCACCTCGATTGATGATGTCTTTGAGCCGGTCGATGATGTGCACCCGTCCCATGTCATCGAGGCGGACCACGTCGCCGGTGTGCAGCCATCCGTCCACGATCGTCGCCGCGGTGGCGTTCGGTTGGTTCCAATAGCCGCGCATCACGTTGGCGCCGCGCACCACCAATTCGCCGGTGCTCGGGTCATCGTCGAGGGCAACTACACCGATGTCGCCGGACGGCACGACATACCCCACCGAGTCGGCGTGCTGCACCGCGTCGAAGTCGGGCAACACCGTCATCAGCGAAGCCGTCTCGGTCAGGCCGTACCCGTTGAACACCGTGCCGCCGCTGAACGCGTCGCGCAGTGCGCGCACCAGGCTCGGCGCCGTCGGCGCGCCGCCGTAACCCACCCACCGGACCCCGGCCACGTCGGCGCCGGCAAAGTCGGGGTGCCGCAACAACAAGGCGTACACGGCCGGAACGGTCACCAATGACGAGATCCGCTCGGCGGGCAGCGTCGTGATCAACTCGGGGAGGTTCAGCGCCGGCATGATCACCGACGAGCCCCCGTTGTAGGCGGCGACCAGCAACTGCGAGTTGCAGCCGGTCACGTGGAACAGCGGCACCGAGATCAGGGTGCGCAGTTCTTCACCGACGTCCCGCGACTGACCCATGCAGCGCACCATGTTCTCGGCGTTGGTTAAAAACGCCTCATGCGTGGTCGGCACCCCTTTGGGGGTCCCGGTGGTGCCCGAGGTGTAGAACAGCGCCGCCGTGTCGTCCCGGTCCAGCCCGTCGACCAGATACCGTTCACCGTCCGGCAACGGGCTGCCCGGCGCCAGGTCGATCCGGGCGCCGGCGTCGGACAGCACGAACTCGACTTCCGGCGGCGCCGACCGGGTATTGACCGCCACCGGCACTCCGCCGGCCATCAGCGTGCCCCAGAATGCCAGCGTCCAATCGAGCCCGGCGGGGTAGCGCACCCCCACTCGGTCACCGCGCCGCAGCCCGTCCGCGTGCAGGCCGCCGGCCACTCGCTCGGCCCGCTGCCACAGTTGCCGGTAGGTGAGCCGGCCCGCACCCAGTTCCACGACGGCTTCGCTGTCCGGTCGCTTCTCCGCCTGCTCGGCGAGCATGTCCAGCAGAGTGGCGGGCAGCCCGTCATAGTGCCGGACACCGTCGGAATCGCGAGAGACGCCGGTGGTGGCAAACGGGTTGTGCTGACGCGAAACCTCGGTCACAGCATGCTGTGCGGTCATCTGGACTCCATTCCACGCCCACCCTACGACGGCGTGTTGCGCCGTGGTCTGGTTATCCGCCTGATACCTCCGATACCTCGGGTGGCACGGCGTGCCGCCACCCGGGCCCAGCCCTCAGCCTCTTGTCGAGTGACGATTGCCCGCTCACCGATCGAGAGGTCAGTCCATCAACTGCGCTGCTACCGTCGCGCCGAGTTCCCAGCAGGCTGCCAAGTCGTCCTTGCTCGGCTTGCCCGAGACCACGACGTGACCCGCGGCTTTCACCCAGCCCAAGCCCGTCGTAATCGAGTCGACCGCTCGCTCGGCACCCTCGGTACCTTCGTTACCGTGCAGATATAGGCCGAATGGCCGTCCGCGCGTGGAGTCCAGGCACGGGTAATAGCACAGGTCGAACGCGTGCTTGAGTGCGCCGCTCATGTATCCCAGATTGGCCGGGCTGCCCAGCAGGTAACCGTCCGCTTCCAACACGTCGGTCGCCGAGACCGTCAGCGCCGGTCGTCGCAACACTTCCACCCCTTGGATCTCGGCGTCGGTCGCACCGGAAAGCACCGCCTCGAACATGGCCTGACAGAACGGTGAAGGGGTGTGGTGGACGATGAGTAGTCGCCGCACGTCAGCTTTCACCTCCGCTTTCGGAAACCACGAAAGTGCCCAGGATGCCGGTAGGGTCCTCAGCGCTGTACATGGTGTGCGGGGAACCGTCGTCACGGTACCCGCCGGGCGAACGGTCCGAGTTTGCTATGGCCTTCGCGAACCGGGTTAATCGCGCCTTGGCATCGTTCCAGTCGGTGCCCTCGACGGTGATGGTGATTTTGGTGGTCATCGCCTCGTCACATCCCTCGACGGTAGCGGAGCCGGCCGGCTCGCCGGCCAACGGAATCGCGCTTTGCCGGCAGAGTCGTTGCTCACCGTTGTCACCGTCCTTCCTGCAGGCGGACGGCGGTCTTCAGCGCTTCGCGTGCCCGTCGGCGATCGCCGGCGTACTCGTAGGCCCGGGCCAGTCGATACCAGCGTCGCCAATCGTCCGGGTCGGCGTCCACCTCGTCGCGAACGGTGTGGAAAAGGGTGTCGGCTGCGGCGCGTTCGATACGCCCGGACGGTCGCCTGGGTAAAGCACTGACATCCAGTTCCATCCCGTCGTCGGCGATCAGCCGGGCCAGGTTCTGGTGGGCCAGCCCGTCGCGCAGGGTGGCCACCATCACCCACAATCCGATGACCGGCATGATCAGCACCGCCAGTCCCAGCCCGATTCCCGCGAGCGAACCCGAAAGGATCAGCAAAACCGCGAGGCGGCACAGCAGCACCAGGTACATCAGCAGCGCCAGGCAGATGAACACGATGAGTAGCTGAATCCGCATCGCGTGCGGTACCCGCATCATGTTCGTCACCGCAGGTCGAGGAGGGGTTCGAGACCCACTGTGAGACCGGACAGTTCCGGGATGCGGCGCACCGCCAACAACACACCGGGGACAAACGATGTGCGGTCCGTGCTGTCGTGCCGGATGGTTAACGTCTCGCCCCCGGTACCGAACAGCACCTCTTGGTGCGCGACCAGTCCAGCTAACCGCACCGAATGCACCGGAATACCGTCGACATCGGCACCGCGTGCGCCTGGCAGGGCAGTACTGGTCGCGTCGGGGCTGGGCGGCAAATCTTTTCGAGCCGCGGCGATAAGCTGCGCGGTCCGCACCGCCGTGCCGGACGGGGCGTCGGCCTTGTGCGGATGATGCAGTTCAATGATCTCCACCGAGTCGTAAAACCGCGCGGCTTGGGCGGCGAAATGCATGGACAGCACCGCTCCGATCGCGAAATTCGGCGCGATCAGCACCGCCCCGCGGGGCCTGCCGTCCAGCCAGGAGCGCACCCGGGCAAGTCGGTCCTCGGTGAAACCGGTGGTGCCAACCACGGCGCGAATATCGTTGTCGATCACGAACTTCAAGTTGTCCATCACCACGTCGGGGTGAGTGAAGTCGATCACCACCTCGCTATTGGTGTCGGTCAGCAGACTCAATGAGTCGTCGGCATCGACCTGTGCTGCCAAGCTGAGATCGGCGGCGGCCTCGACTGCGGCCACCATCGTCGCACCGACCTTGCCCTTGGCGCCCAGCACTCCGACTCGCATAGCTGCAGCTTACTGGGCCGTGGCAGACGTTCTCCGGCGTGACCAACACGCCGCCGAGCCAAAAAACATCGACATCCATCCCCGAACCTGGTACACGTGGAACGGATGCTGGAATACAGCGGAGGCGTTCCGTGGCGGTTCTGCCACGGGGCCCGGCGCATGATTTGCGTCACACATCATCCATTGCACATGTTTAGCCGACCTCATAAGCGGGTAGCCAGGCACACCGTGACCGGCCGACAGCGGCAGATCCGATCCATACGCGACTCCACGTGTAGCCGAACCGTGGGCCGTTTAACCAGGACACTCTCGACTTAGGTTATCGCTGAACAAGTTTGAGTCTAGCGTGGGGAGAACACGATGACGCTGGCCGAAGCACCGACTGCTGTCGCGCGTCGGGTAACCGACCCGGCCCCGTTGGTCAAAGATGGCGTGGGTGGTCTTGACCGAATGTCTGGTCGGACGCTGATCTCGTCGCTGGATGTGAGCACGGCTGAGTTGCTTGATCTCTTCTCGGTGGCCGCGCAGCTGCAGACCGGTACACCTGCGATCAACGCGTTGCAGGGAACGATCATGCTCACCGCGTTTTTCGAGCCCAGCACCAGAACCAGACTGTCGTTCGAATCTGCGGCGCATCGGCTGGGCGCGGCAGTGCTGAGCATCCCGGACGCCCAGCACACCAGCGTGCACAAGGGCGAGTCGCTCGCCGATACCGGGGTCATGTTCGACGCCTACGCCGACATCGTCGTGCTACGGCACTTCGCCGACGGCTCAGTCGACGACATTCGTTCGGCCGGGATGACGACGCCGCTGATCAACGGTGGCAACGGGTGTAAGGAGCATCCCACTCAGGCCATGGCGGACTGGTACGCGCTGACAAAATGGCGTCCGGAACTGGCAGATTCCGCGCAGTGTTGCAACGGTGACCGGCTGTCGCTGGGTATCCTCGGTCCGCCGCGGCGGATGCGTTCGCTGCGCAGCTTCTTGCTGATGACCGCGCAGCACTTCGCTGCCGCCATCCGCGATATCACGATCATTTCCGATGACCCACAACCGCTCGACGACGAGGTCGCGTCGCATCTCAGTGAGCACGGTATCGAACACCGGTGCACCACCGAGTTCGAGGAGATCACACCGGAGTTCGACGTCATCTACCAGAACTCGCTGGGGCTGGACGGGCAAAAATACCGCGAGTTGGAGCCAAAGTATCGGATCGACTCCACCACTCGCCTCAAACCCGGCGCGGTGGTGATGCATCCGCTCGCACGACAAGCCGAACTCGGAACCGACCTCGATGACACCCCGCATAACCTGTACTTTGACCAGGCGGCCGGCGCGGTATTTATCCGCCAGGCGCTGCTGCTGGCAATCAGCGGCCGAATCGCCAAACTGACCAACGAAATCTGACTTATGTGTGGAATAACAGGATTCTGGACGCGTCAGCGACTCACCCCCGACGCGTCCGACACCATCGACCGGATGACCGCGGTGATCGGTCATCGCGGCCCGGACGGCCCCCACGCGGCGATCCACCCGGAGTCCGGGCTGGCGATCGGGCACGTCCGGCTCGCGATCAACGATCTCAGTCCGGGCGGAAAGCAGCCCCTGTCAACCGCTGACGGTGAAGTGATAGCCACCGTCGCCGGCGAAATCTACGGATTCCAACGGTTGCGCGCGCAACTCACCGCTCAGGGCGAAGACTTCCATTCCAAGTCCGACAGCGAGTTGGTGCTTGCGCTCTACCGACGGTACGGCTTGGATTTCGTGGACCATCTACGCGGCGAATACGCAATCGCGTTGGTGGATCGCACCCGTGACCGGCTGGTATTGGTCCGCGATCGGTTCGGCGTACGCCCACTGTTCTTCCACCCGGGCACCGAAATATTCGGCTGGGCATCCGAAGCGAAAGCGCTGCTGGAACACCCTGCGGTGCCGCGACGGTTATCCCGAACCGCTGCAGTCAACCAACTCGTTCAGGTCATGGTTCCCGGATCGACGGCGTTCGGCGAGATCGAATCCGTTCGGCCCGGTCACATGATCATCGTCGACCGCCACCACGACCGGTTTCACGTTCGCCGCCACCGCTACTGGGACCTCGACTTCCCGCACGACGGCGACTGGGACGCGCTCGAGCCGAGCGAGCACGTGGACGCGGTACGGTCGGCGATCACCGACGCGGTCGCGGTGCGCATCCAAGCCGACGTTCCGGTAGGCCAGTACCTGTCCGGCGGGATGGACAGCGGCGCCATCCTGGGAATGGCCACCGCCGTTGCCCAAACACCGCCACAGGCGTTCACCATCGGTTTCGAAGACCCGGCCTACGACGAGTCCGACATCGCGAGCAAGGTTGCCGAGCACAACGGCGCCCAACTGCAGGTCTGCAAGATCGCCAACGGGCAACTCTACGGCGACAACTACGTGCAGGCGGTGTGGCACAGCGAACGCACCTTCTACAACACCCTCGGCATCGCCAAAATGCTGCTCAGCCAGGCTACTCACGCATCAGATTTCCGTGCGGTGTTATCCGGTGAAGGTGCTGACGAGTTGTTCGCCGGCTATCCGGCTTTCGCACTGGACCACCATGCGACGCAGGTCAACCCGGCCGACGAGGTGTTCGTCGGCGCCATCCTGGCCGCCACACCACAGCATCATCCGGCGTTCGAACGGCTGATGGGCTTCACCCCCGGGTGGGTGCAACCGTGGGTGTCAGCGTGGCATCAGATCAAGCCGCTGCTGGCCGACGGACTGCTAGACGACTTGGGTGGCTATGATCCGCTGGAGGCGGTCGCCCAAAGCCTCGATGCGGGCAAACTCGAGCAGCGCGGCCGGTTGGATCAAGCGCAGTACAGCTGGATCAAGACCATGCTGGATGGCCAGATTCTCAGTTGGGGCGGCGATCGGATGGACATGTCGCACGCGGTGGAGACTCGGCCTGCGCTGCTGGATCACCGAGTCGCCGAAACTGCGGTGCGCGTTCCGCCCGATTTACGTATCCGCGCCGGCACCGAAAAGTGGGTGCTTCGCGAAGCGCTTCGCTACGCGATGCCGGATTTCCTTTACCGGAAACGGAAATTCGCGTTCATGGCGCCGCCGGCACACCGTTCCACGTCGCAGTGTGAGAGCCTGTCCCGGCTGACCGAAAAATATCTGAGCCCGGATCGCATCGCTGCAGCCGGTATCTGCTCTCCGGAACGTACCCGGCGTTTCCTCGCCGAGGTGCCGTCCGGGCCCGGCCAGCAAGCCGCGGCGAACGAGCATGACAAGATCCACAATCACCTGTTGGGTTTGCACATCCTGCACGACCTGTTCGTGGCGTAGCGGATCGCCACGAGGCGATCACGATGTGTCGCCGCCGGTTTCGCCGGCCAGCCCTGGTGTCCGGGCATTCGTCGGCGAAGCCGATGATGGTGTGATGGTCAGGCGTCGATGACTACCCGGCCGCCGTCCGACCTCGACACGCAGACCAGCATCTCGTTGTCGCCCTCGGCGGTGCGGCCACGCCGGTCGACCGAGCCGGCCAGCACGTTGACCTTGCAGGTGCCGCAGAACCCCTGCTGGCAGGAGCACGGCGTGGTCGGGTCCAAATCCAGCATGACGGCCAGCGCGGACCGGTCCGCCGGGATGGACAACACGCGCCCCGAACGGGCCAGCTCAAGTTCGAACGGCACTCCGTCGACGACCGGCGGCGGGCTGAACCGTTCGTAGTGCAGCGGCGCGTCGGCGTGCTCGGTGCGGGCGATGCGCACCGCTTCCAGCATCCCGGTCGGCCCGCACACGTACACCGCGGTCGTCGGTCCCGCACCGGCCAGTAACTCGTCGGTACCAGCAAACCCGCCGCGTTCATCGTCGGCCCATACGGTGACCCGGTCCGGCGCTATCGCCATCACCTCATCCAGCAGTGGCATGTCGGCGCGGCTGCGGCCGGCGTAGACGGCTCGCCAGTCCAGCCCGCGTTGCTGGGCTTCCCGGATCATCGGCAGCACCGGCGTCACGCCGATACCGCCGATCACGAAGAGCAGATCCGTTTCATCGGTGCCCAGGTAGAACGCATTGCGTGGCCCTTCGAACACCACCGGGTCTCCTTCGTCGAACGCCTCGTGCATCTCGATCGACCCACCGCCCCCGTCGTCGAGGCGCCGCACCGCGATCCGGTAGTCGGTGCGCCGGCCGGGCATACCGCACAGTGAGTACTGGCGGCGACGTCCGGACGGCAGTTGCACGTCGATATGACTGCCCGGGCTCCACGATGGCAGCAGGCCGCCGCCCGGGTCGGCGAGGGTTAGCGCCACCACGTCCGGGGTGAGCATCTCGCGCTTGGCGACAATGGCGGTGATGGTCCGCCGCACCGGCACCACCTGCGACGGATTCCATCGTGACAATGCGGAGAAGCCGCTGAATAGTGTCACGGCGCCGCACAGCATGGTGTGGAAGCGGTCATGTTTTCGCCGGCCGTACAGGTCGGCCGGGCGGCTTTTCCAAATCGGTTGCGGCACGGGGGTTTCACTCACGCTCGGTGAAGGTCGACCCACTCGCTGGTGAGCCGGGCGATGACGTCGGGACGGTCGTTGATCACCCAGTGGCCACCCTCGACCGGAACGACTCTGCCGCCGCCGGAGATCGAGCCGGCGAACCGTTGGACGGCGGGCGCGACGAAGATGTCTCGGCGGGGAGCCAACACCTGCACCGGGACGCTGGTCTGCGGAAGTTGTCGTGCCGGCGCCACGAATGATGTCGGCATGTTGGCTCGGTACAGGTTGAGCCCGTTGCAATAGTCGGCAACCGATCGACATGGCGGCCGCTGTTGCGCTCTTGAGTCCGAACGTCCGATGCGGCCAAGCACCTCGACGAGTTTTCGGCCCAGCCGGGACCGGAATATCACTTCCGGTAGGCGCGGGGTGAGAAACAGCCAGATATAGCTGGACGCCAATATCTGCCGGAACACGCTGGCCAGTTCGCCGAGACTGCGCGGCGACCGTAGAAACGCACCGGCATAATCCAGGTGTGGACCGGAAATCGAGGTGTAGGAACTGATTTTGGGCATCAGCGCATCGTCGGTGCACGCTGTCCAGCCCTGGATCGAGCCCCAGTCGTGGCCCAGTAGATGCACCGTGTCGACACCGAGGTGCTCGATCACCGCGCCGATGTCGGCGACGAGTTGGGCTAACCGGTAACCGGACCTATCCGCCGGGGCCGACGACGCGCCGGCGCCGCGCACGTCGTAGGCGACGATGTTGTATCGGCCAGGATGCTGCTCGGCCAGTTGCTCGGCCACCTGGTCCCAGATGTGATGGTTGTCCGGGTAGCCGTGGATTGCCAGGATGGTGGGGCGCCCGGGGACGATGTCGGTGTAGCGATGTAGGGCCAGCGTCACGCCGTCGCCGGCAGTGACAGAGGTGGCCGCGCTGGTCATCAGGAATCAGTGGGTTGCGCGTGCAGCCGGTGAGACAGCCAGGTAGTTGACCGCCTTTTCCACCCCGCCGAGCTGAGACGGATGAAAGCCGCGCCGGTAGTACGCGGTGATGGCCGGAATGAATTCGAACGGCGACGGCACCAGGCCGCGGCGCGCCACCTGGAACCAGTCTCGCCAGCGCGGTTTGTACCCGGCCGGCAGTTGCGGGTCGGTCGCGTACATGAACCGCAGGCCGCGCACCCACAGCCACAGCATCAATGGGGTGACCACCAACTGGGTTCGGACCTGCCGCCAGTACCCGGCACGCAGGTGCTTCATCACGTCGAAGGCGACGGCCTTGTGCTCGACTTCCTCGGCACCGTGCCAGCGCAGCATGTCCAGCATCACCGGGTCGGCGCCCACGGTGTCGAGTTGCGGAGTGTCCAGGATCCACTCCCCCAGGATCGCGGTGTAGTGCTCGATCGCCGCCACTAGCGAGATTCTTTCCAGCAACCATCTCTGCTGGCGCTGCTTGCTCCATGTCGGCCGGTCACCGAGCAACTTCTCGAACAGCCACCGCATCTGATTAGTAAACGGCGACATATCCACACCTTTGGTGGCCAGGTGTTCGACCACGCCGGCGTGCGCTTGGGAATGGGTCGACTCTTGGCCGATGAAGCCCTGCACGTCCAGCCGCAGCTGGTCATCGTGGATCAATGGCAGCGCTTGCTTGAACACCTCGACGAAAAATTCTTCACCCGCGGGCAGCAGCAGATGTAGGACATTGCAGAAGTGGGTGGCGAATGGCTCGTTGGGCACATAGTGCACCGGAAGGTCCGTCCAATCGAACCAGACGTCCCGAGCCTGCAGCACGATGCGTTCGTGATCGAGGGAGGTATCGAGCGAGGTATCGTGCGGGCCCGCGGCGCTGTCGTCAACGGCATGCATGGGAACCACCTCATCGTAGGTTGACAAGACAACGTGATATGTAGGTTTTCTTGACAGATGCCTTGCAGAAGTATACAGGAGCTGAGATCAACCGGCTCCCTCCGCGCGCTGCTTGAGCCGGCCCAGGGTGAGTCGGATGTGCTCGGCGTTTGTGCTGGCCCGGTCGCGGACCCCGGTGACCAGTCCGGTTAGCCCGAGGGACCAGCGGGGCCGGCGGTCCCAGGTGCTCTCGGTGACCCGACAGCCACCGTCGGCCGGGGTGATCTGGTAGACCCAGCGGGCCACCGGGATGATGCCCGATCGGACGTCGAAGCCGAATGTTCGGCCCGGTTCGGCGTCCGTGACGGTGCAGGTGGTGCTCCAGCGATGCCACCCGTTGCGGTTGTGGCCGGTGAACACCGCCCCCGGGCGGGCTGCATCACCTTTGCGCCACCGCATCCCGACGTTCTCCTCGGCCAGTTCGGCCAGGGCGGGCAGGTCGGTGATGAGCGCGTACACCACGTCGGGCTGGGCGTTTATCTGCACCGTGGCGGTCGCGGACGGCGGGCCGGGTAACACAGCTTCGGTCATGCCCGCGATCATAACGGCGAATTTCGCTGCCGTTCAGCCGCCCGCCAGCGAAGTGACGATATCGGCTGCCGGCCCCGGGCGTACCGAGCGGTGCGCCGTGCCGGCCCACAGATTGGTGCCGTGCGGATCGCCTAATGCCACTGCCGCCGCCCGGATCGGCGACGTCATGTGGTTGATCTCCGGATACCCCAGTGGGGCAGCATCATTGAAAACGCGCGTGAAATCGTTCTCCAGGCCGCGGGCGTATCGACCGGAGAATGCGCTCGTCACAATGGTTTTGCTGAATTCCGGGTTTTGCAGGGCGGCACGATGCGCAGCGTTGGTGCCGGCCTCGTCGCAGAGTAGCAACGCGGTGCCAACCTGAGCGGCCACCGCGCCATGGGCCAACACCCCGGCGACGTCGGCCGCGGTCCCCAGGCCGCCCGACGCGACCAACGGGACATCACCGTGCACCTTGCCGATCTCGGCGAGCAGGTCGTCCAACGACTCGGTGCCGGGCAACACATCCGGGGCGAACGTGCCACGGTGTCCCCCGGCTCCGGGACCCTGCACGACCAGGCCGTCCGCACCGTGGCCGACGGCGATACCGGCTTCGTAGGCCGACGTCACCGTCACCAACGTCAGAATGCGCAGTCCGCGCAGCATGTCCAGGTCTTCGGGCCGCGGCGTCCCGAAGGTGAACGACACCACCGCAGGCCGAACGTCGGCGATCAACTCCAGCTTCTCCGGCCAGCAGTCGTCGTCACCGGTGCGCGGCAAGCCCACCGCCACATCGTAGTGCTCGGCCAACGACTCCAACGCCACAGCATAGTCATCCAACTGCACCATGTCGGCGACACTCGGTTGGGGCACAAACAGATTGACCCCTATCGCCCCGGCTGTGCCGGCGCGGGCCGCGGCGATGTCGTCGGCTAACTGTTGCGGGCTCGAGTACCCGCCGGCGACAAATCCCAGCCCGCCCGCATTGGATACCGTCGCCGCGAGCACCGGGGTGCCCGGGCCGCCGGCCATTGGCGCCCCCACCACCGGCACCGCAAGCTCGGCAAAGCTGAATACCATTCGTCTACCCTGCCATCGACCGCAGCCGCCGGGGAAGTGATCCCTTCGACCGATACGGTCCGAGAACCGCCGCGCCGTACCGCCGACGCAACAGCCGGGCCGCCACCGCATTGACTTCGTCGACGGTGACCGCGTCGAGTTCGGCCAGTGTGCGGGTGATGCTGCGTTGCTCGCCGTAGTTGAGGGCGCTGCGGCCGATCCGGTTCATTCGAGAACCGGAATCCTCCAGTCCTAGCACCAGGCTGCCGCGCAGCGAACCCTTGGCGATTCGACACTCCGCGTCGGTGATTCCGTCCCGGGCCACCGATTCCAGCACATCGGCCGTTACCTCCACCACTTCGGTGAATCGTTCCGGTAGGCATGCCGCATACACCGACAGCGCACCGACATCGGCGAAGGTATCCACCGACGAGCACACCGAGTAGGCCAATCCGCGGGATTCTCGAATCTGTTGGAACAGACGGGAACTCAACCCTCCGCCGAGGGCGGTGTTCAACACCGCCAACACCTGGCGGTGCGTCCAGTGGCGTCCAGGAGTGCGAACGCCCAGCGTCAGGTGAGTCTGCTCGGTGTCTCGGGTGAGCACCTTCAACGTGGCACTTCCGGGAATGCGCGCTGCGCCCTTACGCGGCGCGGCTGGGCGTCGCCCGGGGACCAGCCGCCGCCGGAACCGGTCACCCACCAGGGCCACCACGGCGTCGTGGTCGATGTTGCCGGCCACCGCCACCACCATGCGTTCCGGGAGGTAGCGGCGCAGGTGAAACGAATGCAACTGGGCCCGCGTCATCGCCGACACCGATGCCACGGTACCGATCACCGGCCGCCCGATCGGGTGGCCGCCGAACAGCGTCGACGGAAACACGTCGCCCAGCGCGTCCTCGGGATCGTCGTCGCGCATGGCAATTTCTTCGAGGACCACATCGCGCTCGAGTTCAACGTCGTCGGTGCTGCAGCAGCCATTGAGCACCACGTCGCTGACCACGTCGACAGCCAGCTCCACATCGGTGTCCAGCACGTGGGCGTAGTAACAGGTGTGCTCTTTGTCGGTGAAGGCGTTGAGCTCGCCGCCGACCGCGTCCATCGCCCGGGCTATCCCCGCCGCCGTGCGGGTGGGAGTGGCCTTGAACAGCAGGTGCTCCAGAAAGTGCGCGGCACCGGCAACGGTGCTGCCTTCATCGCGGGACCCGACGCCCACCCACACGCCCACCGAAGCCGACCGCACCGACGGCAGGTGCTCGGTGACCACTCGCAACCCACCCGCCAGGGTGGTGCGCCGCATCGCGGTGGGGTGGTTACCGGTGTGCCGGCTGCGTCGCAGCGCGCCCGTATTAGCTGCTGGCGACCGCGGCATCAGCAGAGTATGCAGAAGCGGCTTCTTCGTCGGTGATGGGAACCAGTGAAATCTTGCCTCGCTTGTCGATATCGGCGATTTCCACCCGCAGTTTGTCACCCACGTTGACCACGTCCTCGACGTGCGCGATCCGTTTGCCACGGCCGAGCTTGGAGATGTGGACCAGCCCGTCGCGGCCGGGCAGCAGCGACACGAAGGCACCGAAGTCAGTGGTCTTGACCACGGTGCCGAGGAACCGTTCACCGACTTTGGGCAGTTGCGGATTGGCGATCGCGTTGATTTTGTCGATCGCAGCCTGCGCCGACGGCCCGTCGGTGGCGCCGACGAACACCGTGCCGTCGTCCTCGATGGAGATCTGGGCGCCGGTCTCTTCGGTGATCGCGTTGATGATCTTGCCTTTCGGCCCGATCACTTCGCCGATCTTGTCGATGGGCACCTTGATCGTGGTGACGCGCGGCGCATAGGGGCTCATCTCGTCGGGGGCGTCGATCGCCTCGGCCATCACCTCGAGAATCGTCAGCCGCGCATCTTTGGCTTGCGCAAGCGCTCCGGCCAGCACCTGCGAGGGAA
>CAZPZQ010000039.1:0-17502 GCA_964590745.1 uncultured Mycobacterium sp.
GAACACCGGAATGACCTCGCTGGCGATCCCGAAGAACGGCAGCGCGACGACGTAGACCTCAGGGTGGCCGAAGAACCAGAACAGGTGCTGGTAGAGGATGACGCCGCCATTCGCCGGGTCGTAGATGTGCCCGCCCAGGTGGCGGTCGATGGCCAGCCCCAGCAGCGCCGCGGTCAGCAGCGGGAAGATGATCAGCACCATGATCGAGGTGATCAACAGGTTCCAGGTGAAGATCGGCATCCGAAACATCGTCATGCCGGGCGCGCGCATGCACACCACCGTGGTAATCATGTTCACCGCGCCCAGGATGGTGCCCAAACCGGTGACCGCGAGGCCGAAGATCCAGAGGTCAGAACCGGCGCCGGGTGAATGCAGGGCGCTGGATAGCGGGGTGTAGGCGGTCCAGCCGAAGTCCGCCGCCCCGCCGGGAGTGATAAAACCGCCCAGCGCGACCAGCGCACCGAACGCGAACAACCAGAACGAGAATGCGTTCAGCCGCGGGAATGCCACGTCGGGCGCGCCGATCTGCAGCGGCAGCACCAGGTTGGCGAAGCCGAACACGATCGGGGTGGCATACAGCAGCAGCATGATCGTGCCGTGCATGGTGAACAATTGGTTGTACTGCTCGTTGGATAAAAACTGCAGGCCCGGCGCGGCCAACTCGCTGCGCATCAGCAGCGCCATCAGACCGGCGACCAGGAAAAAGGTCATCGTCGTCACCATGTACAAAATCCCGATCAGCTTGTGGTCGGTGGTGGTGATGGCCCTGTAGAGCAGCGACCCCTTGAACCCGGTTCGCGGCAGATACGGTCGAACGGCCGCCGGTTCAGTGATCACCGCGCTCATGGTGTACTCCCGGTGCACAGGTCTTTCATACAGACCGCCTTCACTGCGAGCCGTTGGTATCAACGACGGCCGGGCTATATAGAGCAACATCCTACGCTTAAAAACGGGCTGTCGGCCTTGCCGAACAGTTCAGAATGGGCCGGGTCAGCCCCGGGGTCAGCGGGGCAGGCCCAGCCCGGCGCATGACGCAAGGGACGCTTCCCATTGCTGTTCGAGCGCGTCGCCGGAACGCATAACGTGTAGACGACGTGGGTTGCCGTTTCGACGACTGTGCTGTGCCGGCGCGAGGAGTTCCAAATGTCCGCTTCACCAAACTATCCCGAGATCGTCGTCGGCGTCGATGGGTCCCAAGCGTCCGACTGCGCCATTGACTGGGCGGCACGGGACGCCGCGATGCGTAACGTCGGACTGCGGATCGTCTACGCCGCGCGCCATCTCGGGCCCGTCACCGGAGCGGCGATACCGGCCGGTCTCGGACAGTGGCGGCAACAGCAGGCAGGCAAGATCGTCGATGACGCGGTTCGAATCGCCGAGCAGAGTACTCGACGGGGCGAATCTGTTCGGATCGAAACCCAGGTGCTGGCCGAGCCCACTGTTCCGGCCTTGATCGAACTGTCCGGACGCGCCTGGCTGATCGTTGTCGGCTGTCGAGGACGCGGGGCGCTGGCCCGTGTGCTTTTGGGCTCGGTGAGCTCGAGCTTGATCCACCACTCGCAGTGCCCGGTTGCGGTTGTCCACGACGACGATCCCCCGACACCGGGACGAGCCCGGGCGCCCGTGCTGCTGGGTGTCGACGGGTCACCGGCATCAGAGTTGGCGACGGCGATGGCATTCGACGAGGCGTCGCGGCGCGGTGTCGAATTATTGGCCCTGCACGCCTTCAGCGACGTCGAAGTATCCGACTACCCCGCCAATGACTGGCCGGCGATGAAGCCCACCGCAGAAGAAACCCTCGCCGAGCGACTGGCCGGCTGGTCGGAACGCTATCCGGATGTAACGGTGCGCCGCGAGGTCGAGCACGACCGGCCGACGCACCACCTCATCGAGCGGTCCCGATCGGCGCAGCTGGTGGTTGTCGGTAGCCACGGCCGGGGCGGATTCGTCGGCATGCTGCTCGGGTCGGTCGGCGCAACGGTGGCCCAGGCGGCCCGGGTGCCGGTAATCGTGGCCCGCACCGCGGCGAACCCGCAGCGTCGGTAGGGAAGCCAGGGCGGGTTGTCGTCATCGTCGACAACGGCGCGGTGGCAGGCCCACGATCCGATGGGCCGTTTCCGTGTATGCGATTAACTCTCCGTGGACTCCGCAAGGGTCCCACCGGCTTTCGGTGACCGATTGTGCCGCGCCACCGTAACGACTCAAGCGGCGGGAACGGCACGGTGGCGATGCCGACCATGATCGCCACATACTGGAACCATGGCAGCAGGTCAACAAAGGCTTCGGCGTCAGACCAGAGTCCGACGGCGAGACGGCGACACGGTCGCGTTCGACTTATCCTTTATCGAAAGAGCAATCGCACGCGCCGCCCGCGAAGCCGGCCGGCAAGATCCGCACCTGGCGACCACCCTGGCCAAGGCCGTCGCAGCTGCGCTCGCTCTTCCGCGGCGCGGTGAAGTCGTCGACGTCGAAACCATCCAAGATCAGGTCGAGCAAACACTTTCCGCCGAGGGCTTCGACGACATCGCGCGCGCGTACATCTTGTACCGGCAACATCGAGCTCAATTACGCTCGGCCAAAGCCCTTTTGGGGGTGCGAGACGAACTGAAGCTGAGCTTGGCCGCGGTGACGGTGCTGCGAGAACGGTATCTGTTGCGTGACGATCAGGACCGGCCGATCGAGTCGACCGGTGAGATGATGGACCGGGTCGCGACCTTCGTCGCCGGCGCCGAAGACACCTATCAGCCACGCTCCTCGGCGCTGTGGGCGGAGCGATTCTCCAAACTGCTGCGCAGCCTGGAATTCCTGCCGAACTCCCCCACGCTGATGAACGCGGGCACCTCCCTGGGCTTACTCTCCGGGTGTTTCGTTCTGCCCATTGAGGATTCGATACGCTCCATCTTCACCACGTTGACTCACGCAGCCGAGATTCAACGAGCCGGCGGCGGCACCGGCTATAGCTTCAGCCGACTCCGCCCGGCTGGTGACCGGGTCGGCACCACCGGCGGTACGGCTAGCGGGCCGATGTCGTTCCTGCGACTCTATAACGCTGCAGCCGGTGTGGTGGCGACCGGCGGGCGACGTCGAGGCGCCTGTATGGCGGTGCTGGATGTCTCACATCCTGACATTTACGACTTCATCACCGCAAAAGCCAACTCGGCCACCGAACTCACCCAGTTCAACTTATCGGTGGGGGTCACCGACACCTTCCTGCGTGCCGTCGAACGTAACGGCACCCACCGGCTGGTCAACCCGCGCACCGGCAAGACGGTGGATCGGGTACCGGCCGCCGACCTGTTCAGCACGATCTGCGAAGCGGCACACGCCTGCGGCGACCCGGGCCTGGTGTTCCTCGACACGATCAACCGGATGAATCCACTGCCGGCGCACGGCCGGATCGAGGCCACCAATCCGTGCGGCGAAGTCCCGCTGCGGCCCTATGAGTCGTGCAATCTCGGGTCGATCAACCTGGCCCGGGTGACCGGCGACGGTGGCGTCGACTGGGACCGGCTCACCGAGGTGACCGACCTCGCGGTCCGCTTTCTCGACGACGTCATCGATGTCAGCCGCTATCCCTTCCCCGAGCTCGGCGAAGCCACCCGAGCGAGCCGCAAGATCGGTCTCGGCGTGATGGGGCTAGCCGAGACGCTGGCCATCCTCGGCGTTCCCTACGACAGCGACGCCGGGGTGCGGTTGGCCGGCCGGATCATGCGCCATATTCAACGCGAGGCGCATGCCGCATCGGCGCGACTCGCCGAACAGCGCGGGCCCTTCCCGTTGATCGCCGAAAGTCGGTTCGCCGGTTCGGCGCCGCTGCGCAACGCCCAACTCACCTCCGTCGCGCCGACCGGCACGATCTCTTTGATCGCCGGCACCACCGCCGGTATCGAGCCGATGTTCGCCATCGCCTTCACCCGCGCGATCGTCGGGCGCCACCTGCTCGAGGTGAACCCGACCTTCGACCGGCTGGCCCGCGACCGGGGTTTCTACCGCGACGAGTTGATCGCTGAGATCGCCCACCGCGGCGGGGTACGTGGATATCCAAAGCTACCGGCCGATGTGCGGGCGGCTTTCCCTACCGCGGCGGAGATCGCACCCGAGTGGCATTTGCGGATGCAGGCGACCATCCAGCGCCATGTCGACGCTGCGGTGTCGAAGACCATCAACCTCCCCACCTCGGCAACCGCCGACGATATCCGCGGCATCTACCTGGACGCCTGGCGGGCCAAAGTCAAAGGAATCACGGTCTACCGCTACGGCAGCCGCGAAGGCCAAGTCCTCACGTTTGCCGCACCCCAGGCAGCGATACCGCAGGTGGACAGTGATTTTGCTGGCGGATGCGTCGGCCGAAATTGCGAGTTCTGATGCGGGCGGGAACCGGCGGCGCAGCCGGTGATGTTATCCGGTCGCGAGGTTGCTGAGAAAAACCAGGCGGAACTGGCCGATGCTGATTTCGTCACCGTTCACCAGAACGGCTGATTTCACCGACCTGTGGTTGACGTAGGTGCCGTTGAGGCTGTCGACGTCGACGACGACGAATTCGTTCTGCTGCCTTCGGAATTCGACGTGTCGGCGGCTGACTGTGGCATCGTCGAGGACGATATCGCTGCTGGGATGCCGACCGGCGGAGATCACCGGCTGATCGAGCAGGAACTGCGACCCGGCGTTGGGTCCGCGCCGTACCACGAGCACGGCGGCGCTAGCTTTCATAAATCAAGACTCTCACCAGACAAAGTGAATTGAGATTAACCCGCCGAGTGCAACAACATAGGGAGTCGATCGATTCCGGGTGCCGTCGGTCACATCTTCGCCGCACCGGAAATACAACAGGCAGGGCGCGCTGTTGTCCGGGCCGTATCACCCGAAGCCACCGTGTGGCAACGACGAGTTCGATTGGGGCGTCAGTGCAATTTCTCAGGCTCAACCTTGTCAACAAGCACGGGGTTTCCCGGCATCAGGGTGAGGTTTTGATTCAGCCTTCGCAGATCGAATCGATACGATCGCTTGTCCATGCGGATCATATTTATTTCCACCACGATGAGATCGGCTCGATCGTCACGATGAATACCGGTGACAAGCACTACGTTTCGCAACACATAGATGAGGTCGCTGAGATGCTGGCATTCATCGCTGAGACCGCTGAGACCGCTGAGACCGCTGAGACCGCTGAGGCCGATGACGGGCGGAAAGCGCCGACCGGCCGGGCAAGTCGGGTACCGGTCTCGCTCGGGGCAGCCGGTTGCACCGACTTGGTCGATGATCGAACCCAAACAGGAATGCGTCCAACGGAGTCCCGTGCTGTCCGGCACGACGGCGTGGCGGTATGCCGGTCCGAAATTACGGCCGTCGGACGGCCCTGAGAGCCCGCCGGGTGACGATGGAGCTGGTCTAGCCGAAGCGGAATCGCCGGCCGGTAATCGAGGTAGGTAACACCCGGACGTAGTGACGCATCTGCTTACCGATCCAGTTCGGTAACTCCGCTTGCTCGGCTTCTTCGATCTCTTCACGGTCACGCACTGAGCGGGCCGTTCCCTTGACGACGACACTCCACCCCTCGGTGCAGGTATAGCCGTCTGCTTCGAACAGCACGCGGTTGTTGATGGCGGTGCTGGACAATTTCGTTCCCTCGGCCGTGCGGAACAGCACCGTCTTTCGTTGCACAGCAAAGTTGACCGGAAAAATCTCCGGTAGGCCATCGGTGACGGTGACGAGCCGCCCCAGCGGCACGCTAGCCAGCAGCCGCCAGCTTTCACTCACCGACAGGATGGTGACCGGGCCATCACTTGCTGCCATGGTGTCGTTCACCGTCCTCGGCTGGCTAGGTCAGGGGCGACGGGTGCGGTAAGCGCTGAGAAGGTCAGGGTAGCAAGCCGTGGCGGACCTACTTCGATGCAAGCCACCGTGCTGATCAGGTGAACCGAATCGTGCTGCCCGGTTCGAGCCTTCGAACCCGCCCGCGGTATTCGATTTCAACCGGCCGTGGGTCTCTGGGCTCTACGCTGATTTCGGCGCCGCGACCGCTGACCCGCAAATGCAGATGAATGCCTCGGTAGTGGATCGGGAAGCCGAGCGGACCGAACTGTTCCGGCCAGTTGGGCGCCAGCACGATCCGGTCGCCGCGGAACTCCAGCCCGGTGAAGCAGCGTTGCACAAGGTCGATGCTGCCCGCCATCGCTGCCGTGTGGATGCCCTCCGATGTGGTACCACCCTGGACGTCGTCGACATCCGAACTGAGCACGTGCTGGAAATACTCGACGGCCCGGTCGCGGTGGTACCTGGCGAGGACCCAGGAGTGCACTACCGCGCTGAGCGTCGATCCATGCGACGTGCGCGCAATGTAGTAGTCGACCATGCGCCTAATCTGACCCGGGTTCACCCGGTAGCCCAGACCGAGCAGCACGTCACTGAGTGCATCCGAGGACAACAGATAAAGCAGCATCAAAACATCGGCTTGCTTGGATGCCTTGTACCGGTTGATGTCGTCGCCTTCGGATTCCAGGATGCGGTCGAGCCGATGGATGTCTCCGTAACGCTCCCGGTAGGCGTCCCAGTCCAGCTCGGCGAGCTTCTCGTAGCCTTCGAACTGGCTGATGACGTCGTCGTGGAACGGGACGAACATCCGCCTGCTCACCACTCGCCACTGCGCGATCTCCGCTCCGTCCAGCCGCAGCTTTTCCATCAAATTCAGCCGGTTCGGCGTCGGGAGTCGTTCCAGGGTGTCGAGTGCCCGCAGAATCACCCAGACGGCCATCACGTTGGTGTACGCATTGTTGTCCACCCCGTCATGGGGAGCGTCCGGATAACCGGAGTGAAATTCATCCGGTCCGATGACGCCGCGGATGACGTAACGCTCGCGATCTTCGTCGTAGTCGGTGCGGCTCGCCCAGAACCGGGCGATCTCGATGAGCAGTTCTGCCCCGTAGTCGATCAAGTAGGACAGGTCGGCGGTGGTCTGATAGAACTGCCACACGTTGTAGGCGACGGCGAGGCCGATATGGTGGGCAAGGGCGCTGGCATCCGGAACCCATCGTCCAGACCTCGGATTGAGGTGCATACGCTGGCACTCTTCCCGGCCGGTGCTGCCGGATTGCCAGGGGAACATCGCCCCGGCGTAGCCGGCTTCCTGTGCGGCGTGCCGGGCTTCGGCGAGGCGACGGTAACGGTATCGCAGGAGCGACCGGCTGATCATGGGAAACCGGAAGTTCAGTACCGGGAGGATGAAAAGCTCATCCCAGAAGATCAAACCCCGGTACGCCTCGCCGTGCAGGCCGCGGGCGGGCACACCGACGTCGATGTCGACAGAGTTCAGCGACACCGTCTGCAGTAGGTGCATCAGATGCAGCCGAATGACTTTCAACTGTTCTTCATACCCACCCAATTCGATCGACATCCGCTCCCACAGGTGGGCCCAGGCAGTCTCGTGCCCGTCCCGCAACGCACTGAACCTGCCCAGTCGGCTCACCCAGAGCTCGGCGTCGGCGGAGGCTTCGGTGGTTGCGACGTCACGGCCGGTGAACAGGGTCATGGTCTTCTCCACCGTCACCGAGTCACCGACTGACACGTCGATGGCGATGACGTGTCCAACCTCGCCATCTCGGTCGATCAATCGGTATGCGGCGGGCGCTTCGGACCCGTTGCGCCAAACCACACTTCGCGCCGCCATAGCAATCGATACGCGAGATTGGCTGGTCTGTGCCGACAGCAGCACGGCGCCTTCGGACAACTCTCGATGCTCGACCGAGTCCAGGTGCCTGCTGGACAAATCCCGATACCGCTCGACAAGTGAGTTGCGCACATCGCCGTCGATCGTCGAGCGGATCTCCAGTTTCCCGGACCAGTCCTCCGCGGTGATCGTCGTCTCCAGGGCACCGACATGCCGGAGATGCATCGCGACAAACCGGTGTTGAGTCAACGACGTGGTGCGGCCGGCGCTGTCACGGTACCGGACTTCTCGGGTGAGCACCGCGTGCCGCAGATCAAGAGTCTGGCGATACGCGAGGATGGTGACCGCGTCGATGTCGAACCATTCGCCACCGTCGACCCGAAACGTTAACGGAAGCCAGTTGGGTAGGTTCACCAAGCTTTCATTTTCGACGCGAACACCTGAGATCTCGTCGGCGAGACGGTTGTACACACCGCCGGCGTACGTGCCGGGGTAGTGCACCTGCCCGGCCTTGGACTCCGGTGCGGCTCCGCGGGTAGCGAAATACCCGTTGCCAACGGTGCATAACGCCTCACGCAATTTCTCACTGTGCGGCTCGTAGCCGTCGTAGGTGAAGGTCCATGCCGTATTCGCCGTCGCTTGCTCGTAGGCAAGCCAATTCGCTCCGCGCCGGATCAGTTCACATACCTGCTGCGGACTATCCAGGGCAAAGTTGGCAGCCGACCGGCGATCGCCGTGCTCACCATGTCGCACCACAATCCCGATGCCGTCCAGACGGACAACATCGAACCCGGCTTCGTCGGTGAGATCGTCACCGATATAGATCGGCAACAGGTCACCGTTGCCATCGACCTTCTGGAGAATCCATGACACCGTCGTCCCGGTGTCCCACCCGACATCGGGCCGCAGTTCGAGGCGCTTACGGCCACTGGTGATCATCAGGCCTTCCCATCGAGCAAGTCGGCGGATACTGGCGAGCACGTCGCCAACCCGCTCCGGCGGCACGTCGCGATAATGTACGGCCACCGCGAAGCGCCTCTGCTCCACCAGAATTCCGGGCAGGTGTGCCAGCGTGGCGCGTAGCTGGGCAGCGGTGCGTTCAATGGCCGACACTGCCGCGGCAGCCGTTTCACTCACGTGATAGGCACCGTCGGGTGCCATCACCTCGAAGCCGTGGTTGCCGGCGTACCAGATTCCCGGCAGACCAACCCGGCTGCGGATATCGTCGAGATCTCGCTCGCTGATTATCACGACGGGGCAATGCGCAGCGAGATGCGTGAGCGCTTCGGCCGCGCCGTTGACCATAGTGGCGGTGTCCGGATCGGCCGTGATCGGTGCCAGCGTCCCATCGAAGTCGACAAACCCGATCACCGGGCGGAACCGTGCGACGCCGGTCAGCTGACCATACGACTCCAAGGCGTTGGGCAACGCTGACAGACGTCTGAAGTCGGTCGGGACATCCACATCGGCCAAGTTGTCGACCACCGCGTCGGCGCCGCAGTGCAGCAACTTTTCTCCGTGGCCAATCCGGTCTACGCCGATGACCAGTCCAAATCCTCCGCTGTGCGCTGCGGCGACGCCGTCTTCGGCACTGTCAACAACGACGGCGCGCTGCACGGGTACGCCCAGGCGGCGGGCCGCCTCGGCGAGGATAGCCGGGTCCGGTTTGCCCGGGTACCGCCGCGGATCGAAAGCCGGGCCGTCGACCACGACGCTGAACAGGTGGTCGAGCGCGGCAGCCCGCAGCACCTGTACGCAATCGACACTCGCCGAGAAAATCGCTGTTTTCACACCGACGCTTTGCAGCTTCCGCACCAGCGTGACCGTGGAGCGGAAAACCGTGTTTTCATCAAGTTGTTGGCGAAAGAGTTGCTGCTGGCAATCGCCGAGCCCACGCACCGTGTCATTGCCGGCGTCAGACGAAGCGCCCTGACACAACGGGAAACCTCGCGCGGACAGGAAACCGGCCACTGCGTCGTACGGCTCCTTGCCTACCATGAAGCGCAGGTAGTCGTCGTCGGTAAAAGGCGCATGGTTCTCGCCGTGCCGAGCAGCCCGCTCCCGGAAAAAGCGTTCGAACAACATCTCCCAGGCCCTGGCGTGGAGCGGCGCGGTGTCGGTGAGCACGCCGTCCAGACCGAAGATCACCGCATCGTAGACCCGTGCGTCGATGATGACCGGCGGTCTTATCACAGCGGCTCCCCAAATGTCCTGCTCACAGCCGGTCATTCTGCCGTACCGCGGGCTCGGCCAAGCCGATATGGAACGCCAGCCGGGATCGGCGACGGCGACGTCCTCGTCACCTGATCACTCGGTTGCCGATGTCCGATACGCGACGGCGACCTGGGCTGCCAATCGGGCGTTGGACAGCACCAGCGCGATATTGGCGGTGACCGACGCCCCGCCGGTCTCGCGGTGAAAAAAGTCGAGCAGAAATGGGGTGACATCCTTGCCTCGCACACCGCTCGCGTCGGCGGCGGCCAGTGCGGCGCCGAGCACCCGGTCATGCAGTTGCCGGGCCAACTCATCGTCGACTGCGATCGGGTTGGCCAACACCAGACCGTACCCGTCGGTGCCCAGCCGTCGGCGAGCTCGCAGCACGTCGGCGACCTGCCCCGGCGTATCCAGCCGCCAACCGATCGGGTAGCCGGAGTCGGCGAGATAGAAAGCGGGGAACCGGTCGGTGCGGTAACCGATCACCCCAACATTGAGCGTCTCCAACCGTTCCAGGGTTGCGGCGATGTCCAGGATCGACTTGACACCCGAACACACCACCAGCACGCCGGTGCGGGACAGGGTGGTGAGATCCGCCGACTCGTCCCAACTCTGCCGCGCTGCTCGGTGCACGCCACCCAGTCCGCCGGTAGCCAGCACGGTGATACCAGCGATGCTCGCGAAATGCGCCGTCGCCCCGACCGTCGTGGCGCCGTTGCCGCCGCGAACGGCCAGCACCGCGGCATCGCGCACGCCGGCTTTCACCACCGTGCCGTCAGTTGCGATGCGTCGCAGCGAAGCGTCGTCCAAACCGATGTGCGGCACGCCGTCGACGATCGCGATAGTGGCCGGGACCGCGCCGCCGGAGCGCACCGCGGCCTCAATATCCCGGGCAATGCGCAGGTTGTCCGGTTGCGGCAGACCGTGACTGATGATCGTGCTCTCCAGCGCGACAACCGGCCGGCCGTCAGCCAGCGCGTCGGCAACCTCCGAAACGATGCGCATAACTCGCACCGTACGTCCGGGGCAGCCTAGCCGGCGAGACGTGGCAGGCGCGCCACGGACCGACCATAATCGAACCCATGGGTAAGCCAGTGCAGATGACTTTTCGTGACTGGATGGTCACAACAGTCGGTGCTGTTTTGCTCACTTTCGGTCTGTTGGCGCTCGCCTTCCCGGTCTTCCTCGATGACTACGACGGCTTCGGCGTCCAGATCAAGTGCGGCACCGGCTACTCCGGCCAGTTACTCCAGGCAACCGTCGAGGACCAGAATCAGGCGAGCCGGACCGGCCCGGGCAGCGCGCCGACCAGCGAGCGCGTCGACCAGTGCAACAACGCACTGACACACCGGCGCGCGTGGGCCATACCCCTCGCCGGCATCGGCGCGCTGATCTTCCTGCGGAAGATGGTGCGGTGGGGGCAGATCGCCGCGGCGAACTCCCGGTCGTCGAGTAGCACCTGGTCGGAACGCCCGGATCAGGCGCTGCACGAAGCTGCGGTGCTCGATCGCCGGGAGCGTACTTACCGAGGGCCGCCATCCAACACAACGTTGTGATGCCGTCCACCCGCCGCGGCGCGGCACGGATCATCCCCGCGGTAGCCGTCGCGGTCTTAGCCCTGGCCGGGTTTCTGCCCGGCGGCACCGGTGCTGATTCCGTCGGCCGTGCGGATTTTGCCCCTGCGGTCGCCCCGGTCGCGACGTCGGAAGTAGCCGAGCCGCAGCTCGGCGATCCGCCTCCGCCGGATGCCCTGACGACATTGGACAGCCTGCCGATCAAGGGCCGCGCACCCAAAACCGGCTACCAGCGTGAACTGTTCGGCCCGGCGTGGAGCGACGACGTGACGGTTGCCGACGGGTACAACGGCTGCGACACGCGCAACGACATCCTGCGTCGCGATCTGGTCGACATCGAGGTCAAGCCGGGGACGAACGGATGCGTCGTGCTCTCGGGCATCCTGAATGACCCCTACACCGGCACCGCCATCGCGTTCCACCGGGGCCGCGGTACCTCCCGCGCGGTGCAGATCGACCACATCGTTGCGCTCTCGGATGCCTGGCAGAAAGGTGCCCAGCAGTGGGACGAGATCACCCGGCGCAACTTCGCCAACGACCCGCTGAACCTGCAGGCCACCGAAGGGTCGATCAACGAACAGAAGGGCGATGGCGATGCGGCAACGTGGTTGCCGCCCAACAAGTCTTATCGCTGTAGCTATGTCACCCGGATCGTCGACGTCAAATCCGCCTACGGCTTGTGGGTCACCCGGGCCGAGCATGACGCGATCGCGCGAATCCTGACTGCTGACTGCGCCGCGCCGGACCAACCGCCGGCACCCGTGCCGCTGATGCCCGAACCACCGCCCCCGGCGGACGGGCTAACCGAGGCGTATTTCCCGAACTGCGACGCCGCCCAGGCATCCGGTGCCGCTCCGATCTATGCCGGCCAGCCGGGCTACCGGCCCGGTCTGGATGGCGACGGCGATGGCATCGCCTGCGAGTAAGCGAGCCTACGCGCCCGCTAACTCAGCCGGTCGACGGCCGCGCTGATCCGTTCATCGGTGGCGGTGAGCGCCACTCGGATATGCTTGGACCCGGTCGGCCCGTAGAACTCCCCGGGCGCCACCAGGATGCCGCGCCGGGCCAGCCAATTCACCGTTTCGCGGCATGGCTGGCCGCGAGTGGCCCATAGGTACAGCCCGCCCTCAGACAGGTCCACGGTGAATCCGGCGGCCCGCAGCGCGGGCAGCAGCGCGGCGCGGCGGTTGGCATAACGCTGGCGCTGTTCACGCTCGTGGGCGTCGTCGTTCAGCGCGGCGACCATCGCGGCCTGCACCGGCGTCGGCACCATCATCCCGGTGTGCCTGCGCACCGCCAACAACTCGGCCACCAGCTGTGGATCGCCGGCAACGAAACCGGCCCGGTACCCGGCCAGCGAGGAGGTTTTGGACAGTGAATGCACCGCCAGCAGCCCGGTGTGGTCGCCGCCGCACACCGACGGATGCAGTACCGACACCGGTTCGGCGTCCCAGCCCAGCCCCAGGTAGCACTCGTCGGAAACCAGCAGCACGCCATGCTTGCGAGCCCAGCTGACGACGGCGCCCAGCTCCCCGGCGTCCAGGGTCCGACCGGTCGGGTTGCTCGGCGAGTTCAGATAGGCCAACGCCGGCGCCGGTGCACCGAGTTCGGTCAGCGCATCCGAGCGCTGCACCCGGCTGCCGGCCAGCCGCGCGCCGACTTCATAGGTCGGGTAGGCCAACTCGGGCACCACAACCAGCTGACCGGCACCTAGCCCGAGCAGCGTCGGCAGCCACGCAATAAACTCCTTGGTGCCGACCACCGGCAACACCGCGGTTTCGGCCAACCCGGTGATCCCGTAACGCCGCGCCAGGGCCTTGATCGTCGAACTACGCAATTCCAGGGTGCCAGCGGTGGCCGGGTATCCCGGCGCCGCGCCGGCCGCCGCCAGGGCGTCACGGATGACGGGCGCGACCGGGTCGACCGGCGTGCCGATGGACAGGTCGATGATTCCACCCGGATGGGACCGGGCCAGTGCCGCTGCATCGGCCAGGGTGTCCCACGGGAAAGCCGGCAAGGTTGCCGACACGCCACCGCTAACCGGGGTCACGGGCCGATCCTAACGTCGTGCGTACTGCCCGACGTCCGCCACCGGAGCACTATGCACGTAGTTGCAGTGCAAGTAGTTGCATATAGCTGCACCGGTGCCTATGCTGCCGCCATGGCACTTCCGCACGCGATCTTGGTGTCGCTGTGCGAGCAGTCCGGCTCAGGCTACGAGTTGGCGCACCGATTCGACCGCTCCATCGGCTATTTCTGGAGTGCCACCCATCAACAGATCTACCGCACGCTGCGGACGATGGAAGACAATGGTTGGGTGTGCGCCCGGCCGGTGGCGCAGCGCGGCCGGCCGGACAAGAAGATCTACACCGTCTCGGACGCCGGTCGCACCGAGCTCGCCGGTTGGATCGCTGCGCCGCTGACCGGTCGGGGCAGTTCGGTGACCGACGCGCGACTGCGCGACCTGGCCGTCAAGATCCGCGCCGCCCGCTACGGCGATCTCGCAGCGGTACGCGCGCAGACTGTCGAATTGCGCGCCGAACGGGCGGCGCGGCTGGACCTCTACCGCGCGCTGGAGAAGCGGCAGTTTGCCAACCCCGACGTGTTGACTGGCACCCAGCTGCACCAGTACCTGGTGCTGCGCGGCGGGATCCGCGCCGAGGAAAGCGCGATCGACTGGCTCGACGAAGTCGAACAGGCACTGAGCTGAAAGCGGGCTGGTGAACGCGACGAATCCGTATCCGAAGCTGTTGTCTCCGTTGGATTTCGGCTTCACCACGCTGCGCAACCGGGTGGTGATGGGGTCGATGCACACCGGGCTGGAAGACCGAGCCGGTGACATCGACCGGCTCACCGAGTATTTCACCGAACGCGCCCGAGGCGGGGTCGGGCTGATCATCACCGGCGGCTACGCGCCGAACCGATCGGGCTGGCTGCTGCCGTTCGCCGCCCAGATGATCACCAACGCCGACGCTCGCCGGCACCGACGCCTCACCAGCGCGGTGCATGAGGCCGGCGGGAAGATCCTGCTGCAGATCCTGCATGCCGGACGCTACGCCTACCATCCGTTCTCGGTCAGTGCTTCGCCAATCAAGGCACCGATCAACCCGTTCCGGCCGCGGGCGCTCTCGTCACGCGCCGTCGACCAGACCGTCGCCGGCTTCGTGCTGGCGGCGGATTTGGCCCGCGACGCCGACGATGACGGCGTCGAGATCATGGGCAGCGAGGGCAACCTGCTCAACCAGTTACTTGCCGCACGCACCAACCGGCGCACCGACGTGTGGGGTGGTAGTCCGGCGAACCGGCGTAGGTTCCCGGTACAGATCGTGGCACGCATCCGGGCCGCCGTCGGAGCCGATTTCATCGTCTGCTATCGGATGTCGATGGCCGACTACGTCGAGGACGGTCAGAGCTGGGATGAAACGCTGGCGCTGGCCACCGAAATCGAGGCGGCGGGCGCCACCCTGATCAACTCCGGGTTCGGCTGGCACGAGGCCCGGGTGCCGACGATCGTCACATCGGTACCGAACAGCGCGTTCGTTGAAATCAGCAGCGCGGTCGCCGACCAGGTCACCATCCCGGTGATCGCGTCCAACCGGATCAACATGCCGCAAACCGCCGAACAGATCCTCACCGACACGTCGGTGCAACTGATTTCCATGGCACGACCGATGCTGGCCGACCCGGACTGGGTCCGCAAAGCGATGGACAACCGCGCCGACGAAATCAACACCTGCATCTCGTGCAACCAGGCTTGCCTGGACCGCGTCTTCGTGCACAAAAAGGCGTCCTGCCTGGTTAATCCGCGCGCCGGCCAGGAAACCAAACTGATCATCGGCCCGGCCCGCCATACCCGCAGCGTCGTGGTGGTCGGCGCCGGGCCGGCCGGGCTGTCGGCGGCGCTCACCGCGGCGCAGCGCGGCCATCGGGTGACGTTGTTCGAGACCAGTGATTTCATCGGCGGCCAATTCGACTTGGCCAAGCGGATTCCCGGCAAAGAGGAGTACGCGGCGACCATCCGCTACTACACCACCATGCTGGCCAAGCACAGCGTGACGGTACGGCTGGGCAGCCCGGCTCGCGTCGAGGACCTGACCGGCTTCGACGAGGTGGTGCTGGCCACCGGGGTGCGGCCGCGGATCGCGGACATCCCCGGCATCGATCACCCGATGGTGATGACGTATGCCGAGGCCATCACCGGCCGGCCGGTCGGCACCTCGGTGGCCGTGGTCGGTGCCGGTGGCATCGGCTTCGACGTCAGCGAGTTCCTGGCCACCGCATCGTCACCGACCCTCAACCTCAAAGAGTGGAAAGCCGAATGGGGCGCGGCAGATCCGTGGCATGCGCGAGGCGCTCTGACCGTGCCCGACCCGGCGCCGGCGGCGCGCCGGGTGTACCTGCTGGCCCGCACCGTTGGAAGGCAGGGCCGAAAACTGGGCAAGACCACCGGCTGGGTGCACCGCGCGTCCCTGAAAGCCAAAGGGGTGCAGCAACTCTCCGGGGTGACGTACCAGCACATCGACGACGACGGACTGCATATCAGCTTGGGCGCCAACCGGTCACGCACACAGCTGCTGGCAGTGGACAACGTGGTGATCTGCGCCGGTCAGGAGCCGGTGCGCGACCTGGAGGCCGCCCTGCAGGCGCGCGGGGTGACCCCGCACGTCATCGGCGGTGCGGCACTGGCGGTCGAGCTGGACGCCGAGCGGGCGATCCGACAGGGCGCCGAACTAGCCGCCCGGCTGTAGCCGTTGCGGGCCTGTGGTTAACTGCCGAAAAGCCCGACCGTGCGGGTGGTCTTGACCGACAGTTCGGCAATCGTCTCAGTCGACTCAGGCGCCGGTGTGGTCGGCGTGAGCGCCGGCGATTCCCGCAGCGCGTAGAGCTGGAAGCGGTAGTGATGCACGCCGGTGCCCGCCGGCGGGCATGGACCGAGATATTCCGCCTGTTGTCCGGAATTCAAACTGACCACTGCCGCCTTGGGTAGTGCGCCGTCGATGATTTCGGTGGTGGTCGGCGGTATGTCGGTGACCACCCAGTGCACGTAGCGGCCTGCCGGCGCATCGGGGTCGTCGACCACCACAGCCAGCGACTGGGTTCCCGGCGGCACGTTGCGCCAACGCAGCGGCGGCGGCACGTTACGCCCGTGGCAGGAGTACTCGGACGGGATCGGGGTGTTCTCGGCGAATGCCGAGCTGGTGACGGTGAACTCACTGGCCCCGGCCGGTGTTGAGGACACGGTTGTCATCGTGGCGTCGGTTGGGCCGGAACCCGGCACCGCGCCGCCGCTGCAGCCGACAACAGCGAAAAGCACCGGTGCCGCAAGCGCCGCCGCCAACCGGACAGCGGCATGTCCACCCGGTGGGCGGGCCCGGGTACCGAGCCCGGTCAGCTTGGCCGGGTCCACCCGGTCATCCTGACATGTGCCGGCGCGTGGGCCGGATGCGGCATCGACGGGTTGCTGTCGCGGACGATCGCCACCGGGCAGCGCGAGAGGGGCACCAACCGGGATCCGAGCGAGCTGCGCACCGCGCGCCACGGTGGTCGCCGGCGCGCACCGACAACCACGAGCTCGGCTGCCGCGGAGAACTGTGCCAACGTGTCGAGCGGATCCGCCGCGACCACCCTGGTACTGACTTGTGGGAGCTGACCGGGACCGACACGGGCGGCGACAATGTCGACGGCGTCGTCGATCACCCGGGCCACCTGCCGGTGCGGCAGCTCGCGGACACCGAACACCATCAGCCGATTGCGCACCGGGTTCATCCGGTGCGACACGGCATACACGATCGTGATGGGCAGACCGCGCTCGATAGCCATCCGGGCGGCCCAGTTCAAGGCCACCCGCGACGGCGCCGATCCGTCGACGCCGACAACGACTCCCAGGCTCGGCGCAGTCATGTGTCAGCTCCTGTTCGACACGTTACGGCACCGGCATCCGTCATCACACCGCCAGCTGTTGGTAGGTGGTGGTGCGTTGACGGACCGGTCGACCGATGCCTTCGGCAATCGCGGTCAGTTCAGCGGTGGTCTTGGCGGATCCGTGCTCGG
>CAZPZQ010000040.1:0-17128 GCA_964590745.1 uncultured Mycobacterium sp.
ACCCGCCAGACCTGTGAGCGAACCCGGGTCACGGCCCCGGTGCGCTACGTCGACGAGCTCTACGCCGCGACTCCGGGAACCGTCATCGCGACGATCAACAGCGTCGGCGACGACGTGCGCACCCTGCTGGTGATCGGCCACGAACCGGCGATGTCCAGTGTTGCGCTCGGGCTCGCCGGCGTGGCGGGCACCGACGCCGCTGTTGCCCAGCGGATCTCGGAGAAGTTCCCGACATCGGCCATGGCGGCGCTGCACGTGACGGGCAGTTGGGCTGGTGTGGAGCTGGGAACCGCGGCGCTGGTGGGTTTTGTGGTGCCGCGCTGAGGGAACGAACCACGCCGTAGCGGGGACGGTGAAACCGGCCAACGACTTTCACGTCTTCACGAATCCGTAGCTGTCACGATCAAGGCGCGACGAGTAGGCGGGGTCATCCTGCGGGATGTTATCGGCAGGGCATCACAGGCGTCAGTCCGCTGGCCCTTCCAAACGGGTAAGGGATTCGACGTTGGGCACAGGCAGTACAGCGACCCCGGTTCTCGACTGGAAATCCGCGATCAGATCCGGCCGGGCCGCCAAATGTCCCGTGACGGCGGGCTCCAACGGGTTGCGAACGCCTTCCGACGGGCCACCCGCGTCGGCGAACACGGCAACGCACGCCACGGTGTGCTCGAGATCGTGCCGGGCCCAGTAGCGGATACCGGCGAAGCCTGCCCTGCGCAATGCGGCTGCCCACAGCTGAGTGATCCCAGAGTCGAGCGTGGTGAACATCTCAGCGGTGACGCCGAACCCGACCGCCCGGTTCGACGTCATATCCGCGACCCGCACGCCGACACCCAAGCGCAGCCGCGAAATATCCCGTTGTGCGATAGCGTATTCCGCGACGACTCTGGCCCCGCCGAATGTTTCGAGCAGAGTGACCAATTCAGTCTCAGCGAGGTAGCAGGTCCCCTCCCCTCCGGCCAGGTCGAAGCGCCCGTGCCCGGAGCTGCTGAACCAGCATGCACCCCGACCGTGTGGGTGACACCGAAACAGCACGCTTTCTGGCCGGTAGCTGCGGGCGGGGAAACCAGTCAGACGATCCGGCGGCGGTACCGGGCCAAGATGTGAGCCGGTGACCCGGCCGGTATTCACGCAGCGAGCCTGGCCGCGGCCTGCTCAGCAAGGAGCGCGACCTCCGCACGCAAGGCACCATCGGTGAGCGCTTCGCGGGGTGTCCTGCCACCCAGCTCGGGTTGCGGCGATACGAACCAGGACGCAGCGACCCAGCCTCGGGGGTCGACTTCGGCCCAGGGCCTGAGCGTTTCCTTCAGCCCGGGCAGCGGCCGGGCGGGGTGCTTGTCGTCGAATCCGGCTACAAGATAGGCGAAGCGCTTGTCGTCGTCCTGCACCCGCAGGACACGATGCGCTTTGACGGCTTCATGCAGTGCCTGCTTGGTCCAGCCGGTCAGGGCCAGCACCTGCTTGTGGTCCGCCAACGCCCCCAGATGCTCCGACCATGCCTGCTCGACGGTGACCTGGGTTGACAATCGGGAGGCGAAACTGCGGACCGCCGGTGCGTACTGGGCTTCGCCGAGGGCCGAGAGGTCGACCCCGTGCGCTTCCAGCTCGGCTTCGAGCAGCTTTCCGATCGGGCTTGTCATGCCAGCCACTGTACCGAGTAAAGTCGGTCAGGCAAATAGATCATTGTTCACTCACCATACGACCAATATATGGAGTTCAATAAGTGTCGGATCGGGCAATCTAAGATGACCGTCGGATCTACTTCCCAGGTGTGTACGACGCCGTCCGACCGACCCATATGCAGACCGATGACACAAGTCGGTGCGCGACGTCGCCGCGACCGCCGGCGTCAGCCATGCGGCCATCGGCTATCACTTCGGCAGCCGCGAGTACTTCGTCGTCGCCGCCATCGTGGTGCCTGACGATCTGCGGGCATTGCGACGCGTTGTCGAGGATCTGCTTCTACCGAAGCAGCGCTACATCCATATGAAAGACGAAGGCAACGGGCGGAAGCAGACCATCGCCAAGAAGCTCGTCGGGGCGGGTGTCGAGGCGGTCGTCTACGACGCCGGCCAGCGCTACCGGACCCAGCTGGAAGCCCGTGCGGCATGCCTGCGCGAACTCATCGACGATTTAGCCGCCAACCCTGACGACACGCTGATCATCATCGAGCAAGACGACAGTTTGGTTCATTCAGATCGCCGGCTGCTCTACGAAGCCGTCCGAACGGTTGGCCGGCCCGAGAGTCTGCGCTACGACCACCGACGGCGCGAGGCGGAAATCTTACTCGGCACCCCCGACGCAATCGCATGGTGCTGGGCCAAAGGTGGGCAGTGGCGAAAACACATCGGCCCGACGGTTGCGAGGGTCCATCGCCTTTAAGCACTCGAAAAGCGCGAAGCCCGAGCGCCGCGGTCGTCCGGCCGGGTCTCGGGCTCACTTTCTACGGCTAGTGCCGCAGACGATACAACTGTAGCCCATTTTCCTCACGCCAGCTACGGGCAACGTCCTCCCTGGCCGCCAGGCTGGGAGGAGTTTGCACGCACCTTCATGTTCCTTCTCGAACAGCTGGCGACACCGGCGAGTGCGCAGAACCAGCGATCAACTCAAGGCGGACTCCGGAAACGCGTCCTCAGATCATCGCCCGCAACGCCGCCGGCGCCTCCACACCCATCGCCGTCAGCGCATCCGAGTGATAAACGCTCCCCGGGGTGTGGATGGCGTGACCCAAACCGACGTGAGCGTCACGCCAGAACCGTTGCAGCGGATTGTTTCTACGCGCGGCGTTGCCCCCGGAACGGGCGAAGATCGCATCGGTGGCGGCCACCGCCCGCCACGCGCAGCGGATCTGGTTGCGCCGCACCGCCGAGCGTTCCTCGAAGCTGATGGCCCGCCCGGTATCGGCGATGTCGAACAACCGGCTGATGCCGTCGAGCAGCTGCGCCCGTGACGCGGCGATCTCAGCGGCGGCCTCGGAGATCGCATACAGCACATAGGGATCGTCTTTGATCCTGGTGCCGGTGGCGGCCACCCGGTCACGCTGATAGTCCAAGTGTGCGGCCAGCGCGCCCTCGGCGATGCCGATGACCGCGGCGGTGATCCCGAGCGGAAACATCGCCCAGAACGGCAGCCGGTAGAGCGTCTCGGAACGCCCGGCCGCCTCGGCGGCGCACACTCCGGCGGCGACGTGCTCGAAGTCGATGGTGCGATACGCCGGGACGAACGCGTCGTCGACGACGATGTCCTTGCTGCCGGTGCCGGATAATCCGATGACATCCCAGGAGTCCTCGATAACGGTGTAGTCGGCCCGCGGCAGCACCACGTGCAGCACCTTGGGCAGCAGCGAGTCCTCTACCCGCGCACCGAGAAAGATCCAGTCGCAGTGATCAGTGCCCGAGGAGAAGTTCCACAGCCCGTTCAGCCGGTAGCCGCCGTCGACGGGGGACGCGACACCTTGCGCGGCATACGGTGAGGCGATCCAGGTGTCGGGATCGGTACCCCAGACTTCGGTTTGCAGCCGGCGGTCCATCAGTGCCATCTGCCACGGGTGCACCCCGCCGACGCCACACACCCAGCCGCTCGAGCCGCAATGTTTCGCCACCGCCATGACGGCTTCGGCGAAGTCGCGCGGGTGCGCGGCGTGGCCGCCAAACTCGGCCGGCTGCAGCATCCGCATGACGCCGGCCTGACGGATCAGCGCCACCGACTGCTCGCAGAGCCTGCCGAGCCGTTCGCTGTCCGCTGCGGTGCCGGCCAACTGGGCGGCAAGTTGTTCGACGCGTTCGACGACGACGTGCGCCATGACCGGACTACCTCCTGTTGTACCGGCCACCCGACCGAGCGGCGTAGACGGTGGTTCCCGAACCGTACCCCCGTCTTGTCCATATGGTCAATCCATTTGGCCAATCCGTTTGTGCAATGAGCAAGCCCGTAGTTAACCTGCACGGATGGGCAACCGGGAGGATCTGCTGGACGGCGCCAAGCGCTGCCTCGTCGAGCGAGGCTGGGCCAACACGACGGTGCGCGACATCGCCGCGGCCGCCGGCGTCAGCCATGCGGCCATCGGCTATCACTTCGGCAGCCGCGAACGGCTTCTGGTGCAGGCACTGCTGGAAGAGCTCGACGAACTCGACGCCCGCCTGACCTCCGATGGTCAAGCCGCGACCGCCCTCGATCGGTGGCGGCCGGTCATCGAGTCCTTCACCACCGACAAAGCGCTGTGGACCTCGCATCTGGAGGCGATCGCACAGGCCCAGCGCAACGACGAACTGCGCGCGCGTCTTGCCGAAGGCCAGCAGCGAGCGCGCGCCGAGATGGGCGGATCGGTCGCCCTGGCGATCGTGCTCGGGCTGATGATCCAGTCACTGATCGACCCGGAGAGCGCGCCGACTGCACCCCAGGCTATTGCCGAGTTGCGGCAGCTGGCCACCGGCAGGCACCCACAGCAGCACCGCGCGACCCACCGCTGAACAGCGACGACGGAACGCTCATCGCGCCCGGCCAGTTCTTCCGATCAGGGGGCACCGCCCGCTCCTGACGCTGGTAGACAGCTGTGGTCGCGAATCACCGGACCGAGGGCGTTGATGTGCTGGCATGGAACGCAGGCCTTTCAGCCCGATCGCACCATCGACCGGATTCGCGGCCTGCCTTACCTGACCGGCCTGGCCTTCACCCGCGATTTGCACCTGCTCGATCTCACCAGCACCGGTTCCTGGCCGACTCGCGCGGGCGGGACCTATGCACTGTCAACCGGCCCGCACTTGATCACCCACCGCTGGGCACGCCGCATCGTCGAACCATTCCCCGAACTGGACGGCCTGCACTACAACAGTCGTTTCGCGGGCGGTCCCTGCGTAGCGCTCTTCCCACCCGTGTCCGACGCCATGCCCGCCCGACCGGTGTTGTCGCAGCCATTGACACACCCTGGCCTGGCACTGCGAATCGCCGCCGCGGCGCAGCGATTAGGCTATTTGGTTGTCTGACTTGGGCTTGGCCTCAACGTTGGCGACAACGCCACGTTGGGTATCGCCAGCTCGGCCCCATTCCCGCCGCTCGGTATTGCGCTCTCAGGATCCCGATTGGCCAAACACGAGCGCAGTGCTAGGCGGGCGCATTGGTGCGGCTCCGAATCGGCAAGATCTCTTTGCCACCACCCCACCCCGACAGCGGCACCACTGCTTCTGTGGATGCCGACCTCACAACCGCACTGGCAGCGAGAGGTAAGGTGACTTATCTCATTGCGAACCAGCGATTCTCAGCTTTGCAGCACGCAGGAATGCCGGAGCGAATTGACAGTATTTCCACAGTTACCATTGCCCCGCTTGATGATTCGAACATTGACGATAGCGTAAAACTCGTCCGCATTACTGTCGCAGCACACAACCTGTCGCGTAGTCTGCCTAAATGGATAGCTTCGCTTCCACCCGAAGTACCGGCGGCGTACCGGAATTGAGCCTCGCCGAACAGAAGTCATGGCAGCACTATTTGTCGACCGTCTTGCACATGACCACACTGCTTAACCGCCAACTGAGCAACGTTCATCAGTTGTCGCTGGCCGACGTCCAGCTGTTGGATCTCCTTGGCAATGCGCCGACCGGCAGCATCCAGATGGGAGAGCTTGCCGCGGCATTGCCGTCCCTGCCAAGTCGGCTGACCAGACAAGTACGACGCCTGGAAAGCGCTGGTCTGGTGGAGCGTACGGTGAGTCCGCATGACCGTCGGCGCGTTCTGGCCGCCATCACCGAATCCGGGCGAAGCCTCGTGGAAGAGGCCATGATCACCTACGCCAACGAAGTCCGCACCCACTTCCTGGGCCCACTGACGCGGCCCCAGATAACGGCCGTGGCAACCACCTGTAAACAGATCGGCGATGCACTGAAGCGCCCTAGGCGATCACCGGCCGGCGGGCTCTGACCTGTTACGACCGCGACAGCAACGCATCCGCGAAACTCCGGCCCCCTAGCGGCATCCAAGACATCGGCGAATACTGCTGATCCCCTTGCGGTACTTTCGCTTTGAAGGAATTGTTAAGCTGAGTTGGTTTGCCACTGACCAGCGATACCGCTGGCATTCAGCGCCTTTATGCAGCGCCATAGTTGCCCTGGGTCGATGACCCTATCCGCTTCAGAGATTTGCCAGCGAGCCAAGTTCACGCTAGGTACTGTGCGACAAGAATTGCGACCAAACGGTTCACTGTGCGGCCTCGGTGGCACGAACTCCGCCCTAGCCGGTACGGACGTTACGGATAGGCGCCCCAATGACATCCATTCATTTCATCTCCGGTCTGCCACGCTCGGGTTCGACACTACTGGCCGCGCTACTGCGACAGAACCCGCGCTTTGCGGCCGGTATGTCAGGTCCTTTGGCCGGCCTGTTCGGTGCACTGCTGTCGGAGATGAGCGCCCGCAACGAATTCTCGGTGTTCATCGACGACAATAAGCGTCAACGCATGTTGCACGGCTTGTTCGACAACTTCTACGCCGACACCAGCGCTGAGGTGGTCTTTGACACCAACCGTGCTTGGTGCGCCTGGATGCCGGCCATCGCTCGGCTATTTCCAGACGCGAAAGTGATTGCCTGCGTGCGTGATATGCCGTGGATTCTCGACAGTATCGAACGCCTGATCCAACGCAACGTCTTCACGCCGTCGTCGATCTTCAACTTCCAACCCGGCGGCACGGTGTACACGAGGGCCAACGGTGTGGCCGCACAGGACGGCATGGTGGGCGCGCCCTATGACTCACTCAAGCAGGCATGCTTTGGCGCTCACCGCGACCGGCTGCTGCTGGTGCAATACGAGACCCTGACCAACGATCCGGTCAAGACTATGCACGCCATCTACGAGTTTCTCGGCGAACCGGCCTTCGAGCACGACTTCAACCACACCGATTACGACGTCCGGGAATTCGACGAGCGAGCAGGAACGCCAGGGCTGCACACCGTCCGCAGCACCGTCAAAGCTGAACCGCGCGAGAGCTTGCTCCCACCTGATCTGTTCAATCGGTTCATCCACGACGCATTTTGGCGTGATCCACGGCAGATCCCTGAGGGGCTGCGGGTCGTGTGACGTCAAGTCTGTGCCAACGCCGCAGGTATGTGATCAAAAGGTCGCACACGGTGGTGGTGAACTAATCTTATCCGCCTGGCGGATACGACCGCGGCCCCCGAGCCCGTGATGGGTTCGGGGGCCGCGGCCAATCTGCGGTTTATGGACCGGACTGGTCGTCGCCGCCGGGTTGGCCGTCGGCGCCGGGTTGGCCAGCTTGGCCGGGCTGGCCATCGGGGTTGCCGGCGCCGCCATCGGCGCCGCTACCACCATCGCCACCGCTGCCGGGGGTCCCAGCCGTCCCGCTGCCGGTGGGCGTGCCGCTGTTGCCGCCGGTGCCACCATCGCCGCCATTTCCACCGTCGCCGCCGGCACCCTCGGCGCCGTCGGCGCCTCTGATGCTCGCGCCGCCGGCCCCAGCCTCTCCGCCGACACCGCCGGTCCCGCCGGTCCCGCCGTTGCCGCCGTCAAGGCCGTTGCCGCTGCTGTCGGTGCTGCCATCGCCGCCGAGGCCGCCGGTACCGCCGTCACCGCCGGCCCCGCCATCGCCACCGGCGCCGCCGTCGCCGGAGTCCGAGGTACCGCCAGCGCCGCCCAAGCCGCCAGCGCCGCCGGTCCCACCGGGGCCGCCATCGCCGCCCGGCCAATCTGGGAAGTTGCTGTCGCCGAAGGTGCCGGCCGCGCCGGTCCCGCCGTCCCCGCCGTCACCGCCGGCACCGCCATCGACACCGTGGGCCCCTGCGCCACCGGCACCGCCGGCGCCGCCCTGACCGCCGCTGGTGCCCCCGGTACCCGCACCGCCGTCACCGCCGGCACCACCATTGCCGGCGTGGCTGGCCGGGAGGTTCAGATCGTTGGTCGGCATCGGTGTGCCGGCGCTGGCGCCGCCCGCGCCACCGGCGCCACCGGCGCCACCGGCACCGCCGGAACCGCACTCGGGGAAGCAGTTGCCGCCACCACCGGCACCACCGGCACCACCATTGCCGCCGATGGCAGTACCGTTACCACCGGCACCACCGGCACCACCATCACCACCGGTAACGCCGAGACCATTGTTATTGCTAGTAGCGGCGTCGCCGCCCGCGCCGCCGTTGCCGCCCACGCTGACGACGCCGCTGCCGGTGGCCCCGTTACCGCCGTTGCCGCCGGCGCCCCCGGTGTATTGGCCTTGGCTGCCTCCGCCGGCCCCGCCATTGCCGCCCCGGCTGAAGATGGTGCCCGCGGGGAAGTGGTCGCCGTTCACATCATCCCAGCCGGTGCTGGTGCCACCATTGCCACCGTTGCCACCAATGCCAGAACCAGGGATAGGAGCGCCGCCGCCATCGCCGCCGTTGCCGCCGTCGCCGCCGGCGTAAGTGCCGACGCCACCGTTGCCGCCGTTACCAGCGGTGCCCCCCTGATCGTTAGGCGCGCCGTCGCCACCGTCGCCGCCGATGGTCATCACCGTGTTGTCGTCGGTGGCGCCGTCGCCGCCATCGCCACCATTACCGGCGTCACCCTGCGCAGGGCAGACAGTTGCGCCCAGGGGCCCGGAACAAAAGGCAAGACCGGAACTAGCGCCCTTACCGCCGGCGCCGCCGACACCCTTCACGCCGGCCCCTCCGGTGGCGTAGCCGCCGTTGCCGCCGTTGCCGCCGTTGCCGCTGGTCGAGGTGATCACATACGAAGTGCCGCCGCCACGGCCTTGCCCACCCGCACCGCCATTGATCCCGGCGCCGCCGTCGCCGCCGTTGCCACCGGCACCGCCGTTGCCGCCGCCGCCGCCGCCGACACCGCCGACGCCGCCGACGCCGCCGCGGCCGCCGGCGCCGCCGTTGCCTTCGAAGTCGCCGGTGGCCGGGTCCTTGTAGGCGTCACCGCCGTTGCCGCCGGCACCGCCGGCCGCACCGTTCCCGGCCTGGCCGCCGTGTCCCAGGGAGCCGAACAGATAACCGCCCCGGGCGCCACCGGAACCGGCGTAGCCGCCGGTGCCCCCGGTGCCGCCGCGCCCGCCGTTGACATGGCCGGCGACGCCGGTAGCACCAGCGCCGCCCGCCCCGGCGGCACCACCGTTGCCGCCGTTGCCGGCGTCGCCGATGAAGAATCCACTCCTACCGCCGTTGCCGGAGACATAGCCGCCGTCGCCGCCGGAACCGCCGTTGCCGTTGCCGCCGTCAGCGAAGGTGCCGGGGGCACCATTAGCGCCGGCGCCGCTAGCGCCGCCGTTGCCGCCGTTGCCGAACAGCAAGCCGGCTGCGTTGCCGCCGGTGCCGCCGTACCCGCCGTCGGCGCCGTAACCGGCGCCGGCGCCACCCGCGCCGCCGGCACCGCCGTTGCCCATGACGATGCCGCCGACACCGCCGATACCGCCGTTGGCGCCGGCACCACCGACGCCGCCGGCACCGCCGTTGCCGATCCAGCCCGGCGCGGCGCCGCCGTTACCGCCGTCGACGCCGGCCTCGGTGCTGTTCCAGCCGGCGCCGCCGTCGCCAAACCACAGCCCGCCGGCGCCACCGTCGGGATCGTCCTGCGTCCCGGCGGCACCGTCGCCGATCAGGAATTGGCCGAATATCGAGTTGATGGCCTTGTCGACGGTGCTACCGAACGGACTGTTGATCCAGTCCTCGATACCGGTGTGGATCGGGGTGTAGACCCACTGGTCGAACAGCTGGGGCACATCGGGTGAGCCTGGATCCACGGCCGGCAGCGCACCCGCATCCAGCAAGGAACCCGCGGTGGCGGCGCTGTCGCCGCCGAACGTCGGATCCAAACTGGTCACCAGGGCGCTCAGATCGGACCCCAGGGTGGGATCAACGGCCGAGAGGGAATCGATGATCGGGTCAAGGAACACGTCAAGTTCGTCGGCGCGGACCGGCGGCGCCGCAACCAACGGTGTCATCCCGAAGGCGAAGAACGTACCCACCGCACCGCCGGCACCGAGCGCCCTGGTGCGGCGCTGCTGGCTGGTCTTACCGCGACGGCCGCGCTGACTACGGGTGTGATGACGACTCATTTGCAAACACCTTCCGTGTGAAAAGTCCTATTGGGCGGTTGAAACGTTCGGGTTGGATTTGCTGGGCGGATCACAGCGCGGCAATCAGGTCGTGCCACCAGGTGGACAGGTCCACCGCCGCGGCACTGGCGCCGCCGTCATCGGGGACAACGGGTAAGTCGGCGCCGGCCAGCGGCGCACCATCACCGCCCCAGCCGATCAAGGACGCGATCGTCTGCGCCCAGCCCTCCCACGCTCCGAGTGGGCCGATCGGCTTGCTGGGAAGTTCGAGCAAATCGATGATCGGGACGCCGCTGAAGTCCAAACCGATGCTGTTGAAGATCGACCCCCCGACAGCGGGTATCTCGTTTCCATCCACGTCGTAGGGGCCGGCGGCGATGCTGCCGGTGCTGAGCAAGCCGCCGAATCCGATGTCCAGATGCGTCATGGCCATGCCCGCCGGGAACTGCGACCCGAGCAGCCCGTTGATCGTCGGGACCAGCGAATCCAGGTTGAGGGTGGCCCCGTTGAGGAAGCCGCCGACCATATTGGCCAGCGTGGTGTTCACGTCGTCACCGTCGGTGATGCTGTTGAGCAACGCCACCCATGGACTGATGGCCGGGCCCAAGGTTCCCATGATGATGCCGCTGGCCGGCGACGCCAAGAAGTTGATTATCGGTGTGATCGTGGCGGCTTGATCGGCCGGTAAGTAGCTGGGGATCGTGTCGAACATGAGCATATGGCCGCCGGGTTTGCCGGGGATCGGGCCGAGGTCATCGAGGGTGTGTGCGAGCACCGTGTCGGTAGTTGCCGCGCTCGCGCCCTGCAGCCCGTAACCGGTCGTGACAGCGTCCAGGTTGTTCTGAAGCTCGATGGCTACCGAGTTGATGTTCAGCGGGTCGTCGAGCAACTGCTGGACCATGCCCGCCTGGTTGGCGAGCATCTGCTGCAGCGCCACACCCGGGGCGATGAAGTAGTTGTTGAGCAGGGTGGTCGCATTCTGCGAGGCGGTGTTGAACACCTCCTGCCACGGGCCGAGGGAATCCGCGTCGCTGGCCAGTGCGACGTTGCGCACCTGGACATCCGGCAGCGGCGCCCCCGCCGGGGCGACCCCGATCAGGCCCGCGCCAGCGAGCACGACACTGGCAGTGGCGTAGGGGCAAAGTATGCGTCGCACGGCTGTCTCCTTAGTCTTCTGCTCGTCAAGTGCGGTCGTCCCGAGCGGTGAGCCGGCGCACTCCCGAGGCAGCGTGTTCGCATTGCGCGAGCACCTATTCCCGTTGATGCGGTACTGACGAGCCATCTGTATGTCCCTTCCTGCGGGCCAGCGTGTGGGTGAAACCTGTTGGTGTGCAGTGGACCGCGGACGCCGTTGTCCTCAGGTCGCATCACTCCGTTGCGTACCAACAGAGTTGGCCTCGCCGGCTAAACGACGGGGAGCGAGTAGACGCCCCTTTCATGGCTGCCAGCTGAGCGAGCCAAAACCTACCTGGCATCAACCTGAGTCGCATATAGGCTGGTTTGATTTTTCTGAATTTAACCTCCGGTTGGCCGCCATCAGCAATTACCGACCCAATGAAGACACACTGATCACTCAGCTAGACAGATAGCACTAGCAAACACATAAATTGACTTTTGTATTTCAACGTGAAATTACCCGTGGGTAACAATCAATACGCCGCGACTTGGGCCGACGACGGCTAAGCAGGACCCGGCATCTAACCGGTTTCACCTGGCATCTTTCCTGAGCCGACGGCATCTCCGGCCGTCATCTCCGCATCGTCGTCGCCGAAAATATCCCACGCGCAACAAGACCGCTTACTAAAAGGTAAACCGGTCATTTTATTTCCGCAATGAAACAAATACCCTCTCGACGGAGGGGCCGCCCATTTCCCTGTTGGACTATCCAGGCGGGCCATTTCACAGGAGGTCGGCGTGGGCGCAACCGGCAACAGCGCGCCGATCCCCTGTCCGTTGTTGACCTCGGCAAGCCGCCCGGCATGGTCCACGCCCGCTCACTGCGAATCTTGCGTCCCAGACCGCCTTCTGGGTTGAGTGGCGGGCGATTTCGCCGAAGCGTTCGGGCGACACCCCACTTCACGACGACGCGAGCGCGGCCGCCGGGCTCATCGCCTCGGCGGCCGCGCTCGGGCGCCCGTCCGAACCTACGGACTGGTGGTTGCGTTGCCGGGGTTGCCGTCGGCGCCAGGCTGACCGTCAGCGCCCGGAGACCCGTCGGGGTTGCCGGTGTCGGGGCTGCCGCCTGAGCCAGCACCGCCGCCGGTACCACCCTGCCCGGGTGTGCCGGTGCCCGTGGATGTTCCACCGCCGCCGCCATCACCTCCGGCGCCCTCGGCGCAGTTGCTGCCGTGGGTGCTCACGCCGCCCGCGCTACCGGTTCCGCGCGGCGAGTCGCGATTAGCACGGCACTCACGTCTTGGACTATCCGCCACCCCTGCGCCGCTTGGACTTCGCCGACGCCTTGAGCGGAACGCTGATGCGCCGGCAGCTGTCCCCCAGCGCAATCATCTGCGGACGCGAGATCTGGCCCAGATAGAAGGCCCGCACCGACTGGGCGTAGGTGCGCGCGGCCGGCCGCACCATCGCCCGGCCTTCCCGGGTGATGCCGGCGATCACGCCGCGCCCGTCGGCCCGGCTGCGGCTGCGCCGCACCCAGCCCTGCGCCTCCATCCGACGCATCAGTTCGGTCAGCCGGCTCGGCGCCAGCACCAGCCCGTGGGCCAGATCGCCCATCCGCACCGACCCGTCGACCGAGCGGGCCAGCGCGTCGAGCACCAGGAAATCGAACAGGTTCAGGTTGTGCCGCGCGAGCAGCCGCCGGTTCACCAGGGACAGCAACAGCGTCGAGGATTCCAGGAACGCCTGCCAACACTGTTGCTCGATCTCATCGAGACCCGGCAAGTGATGCGCTGGCGTCTCGGCACCGTCGTCCTCCACGGCGGGCGACGGTATCCAACGACATCGCCGGATCGGCGAAGAAACTTCGGCAAACTCCGCGGCTGCCTTGGATCCGTCGAGCGACCGCGGCGGGCGGCAATGCTTCGGTGGAGATAACACGCTGGTCATAGGGCACTTCGATCCCGGCCAGAAAACAGCCGTATTGAACTATCTAGTTCAAGGTGAAAACTACTCCCAGGTAGGTTTCTGCAACGCGTTTCATTGCGGTTTGTGAATAGCTGCACCCTGTGAGTACTAGACTAAACCTCAGTTCACAGCTGGTAAAGACCCACTTTTATTATTTGCTGCATATCCTACTATTGCAACGTGGACTAACGAACTGTCGCAACCCCCGCCCAGCACTGCGCAAACATCCGGCGGCAAAGTCTTAGCACGACCAAAACGTGCGTGTCCCACCGGCGTACGGCTGCGGCGGCCGATCCGCAGGAGCGGCGCAGGACGGCATGTGTCAGCCCTCGGTGGCAAGCGATCCGTTGATCCGTTGGCAACTGTCGACCAGTCCGGCGATTTGCTCGTCCTGGAGCTGGTCGAGGTAGTGCGCCCGTACCCCCTGCGCATAGGTCTCCAGCACCGCGTGCAGGCGCCTTTGACCCTCACTGGTGATCCGGGGCAGGATCCCGCGCGGATCGCGCTTGCTCGGGCTGCGGGTGACCCACCCCAGTCCTTCGAGGCGGCGGATCTGGGTCGCCATCTGGCCCTGCGACACGCGCAGCGCCTGCGCCAGTGTGCACATCCGATGTGCGCGACGGTTCGGTCTGCTGAGCAGCTCCAATAGCAGCACGTCGCGGATGGTGAGGTTGTGGGCCCCCTTCAGGTACCCGTTCAGCGCCGCGACCAGGTTGAGCGAACAGCCCAGGAACTGTTGCCAGCTGCGCTGCTCGATGCCGTCGAGCCCCGGTAGAAAGGGCATAGGTTGAATGTCGTGTGTCTCGCTCACGGCGCGGGACGCTAGCGGAAGTAGTGGCGGTTTGGCCGCTCAAAGTGCACGCTACTCAGGTTTACTCGCGAGTTCACTTTCGCGAGAATGATGTTCGGCAACGACGACTTCAGCAGGATTGCACAGGTCAACGAGAACGCATGGCTTGCAATAGAAAACACCCGCTTCGAATTACTTGGTTCAAAACGAAATCTACGTGTCGGCTGTCTGAGCTAAAGATCTGTCGCCCGCGCAAGTTTCATCAGGATTGTTCGCCTGTCACCGTGCCACGATCCAGTCGATAAGCGCCTGGGATGCGGCGTCGCGCGTCTCTGCTTGTGCGGCCAGGTCTTCGAGGACTACCACCGGATCCACTGTGGCGATGCGGTCATGCTCACTGTCGGTTACCCGCTGCCACCAGGCAGCCGTCGCCCACACCGTCGGGTCGGGCGGCACCCGCAGCGTCAGCGTCGCCTCGTCGGCACTGGCCTCCACCAGATCCAGAACGGACAAGTCGATCGACACGGCTGCGTAGACCAGCCCGTGAGTCGGCATCCGCCACGGCCGCAACACCTCCGCGGCGACCTCGCCGCTCGCGAGTACCGGCACCGCCACCTCGTCGCCCAGTTCGATCGCGCTACGCACCTGATCCACGACCGAACCCGCGCTGTGCCAATAGGTCTCGTTCAGGCCGTCGTCGACGGGAACGCAGTGCAATGCGGCCAGGTACTGGGTCCGCTCTCGCCCGGACATGGGTGTGCGGGGCAGCGGGGCCCTCCCCCACGTCCGGGCCACCGCTTGGGCGCTCACCCCGACCGCCGCCGCAATACCGCGCAGACACAGCTGGTGGCGCGCCAGGACACAGACCCGCTCGGCGGCCCGTCGATGCCGCCGGCGCTCGCTGCCGGCCCGATGCGGACGGACCGCTCCCGGAGCGTGGTAAGGCGTTGCGGAGAGCATCGGCTCCGCACTCTCACCGACGCTCATGTCCGCGCTGCTCGATTCCGTCACCCACGGCGCGGGAGGGTAGCGAACATTGTCACGGTTGCGCCGCGTATCCGGGATTGCTCGTGAATTCGCGGGTGCGGAAACGCCGTTGAGCAACGCTCATTCCGCATCGATTGCGCTGCCCAGCGGGATCGCCTGGGCCGCAGTAGGAAATCATCGCACCGAACTACTTGGTTCAAAGCGACGGAAACCATGCCCTGAGCGGCGGGAACCTCAGGAGATCAACGCCGCCACAAGCCTCGTCGTCTCCCGCAGCGCCACAGACCCCACGTTGCCGATCGGTTCATCAAGGGCTGCGAGCGGGAGCCACTGAACGAGCTCGGGCAGCACGGCGCCTGCTGGTTGTGCCGCCGCGACGACCATCGCCATCGCGGCGTCGGGGGCCTCCCCCGGAATGAACGGGCACGTGATCACGCGCCCGGTGTCGGCGGCGAGATGAAGTGAGTTCGACAGGACGACCACGTACAACTCGTGGTCGGTGTCGCGGCGGGGCACGATGTCTCCCGGCGCGGTCACAGGCCGGCGGCTCGATTCGCTTGGTAAACCGTGTCGGCATAGGCGTCAATCTCCAGCGCTGGGACGGTCTGCGCCTTGTAGCGTTCGAGGGTCATACGCAGATGCTCGTTGCGTAGCGCCTGCTCGATCAGCTCCGATCGATTCAAGCCGGCCGCCTCGGCGTCCGCGTCCGCGGCCGCGAGCACCGCCCGGTCGATCGTCACCGACACCTTGTCTTTGGCCATACAGGTATCCTACTAAAGGTAGGATAAATCGGACTACGTGCAGAGCCTATCGCTCTCGCCGCCGCACTGCTCAAGCATTTCGTCCTCAAATCACTTGAGGTCGCCGAGGTTACGGGTGTTCGGCTGCTGCTGCTGCACGCACAGAACGCCGAAGCCCAGCGCTTCGACATCAGATGCGGCTTCGAGCCGTCTCCTGTCGATGACATGACGCTGATGCTGCTGATCAAGGACGTCTACGGCGGCCCTTCCTGAATCCGCTGACCCCAGGCAGCATCCGCCGCAGTGATATCGCCACCGCTATCGTTTTCCAACACCACTCACCACCCGAGATCCGGGGCGCAAGTGACGGGCGTGAATCGGTGTCACCCGATCCGCAAACCCCGCTACGAGTTCGTCGCGAGCGTCAGCTCCATCAGCTTGTTCGCCTGCTCGCACGCGTCGATCCCGGGCGCCTGCGGGTTGACCCACCAGCCGACCACACCGGCCGCGTCACTGGCGACCCCGCATGCGCCGTTGGGGTCTTCGGGGCGCATCACGATCGACGGCACGCCCACGATGGACTTGTCCTCGATCTGGTACTTGAGGAACTCGGCGACCTTGCGCTCGTTGGCCAGGCTGCCCTGCTCGAACCAGAATCGGGTGATGTCGATCAGCCCGGCCGGGTTGGCGGCCTGCCAGCGGCAGATGGCGCCGACGAAGGTGCTCTGGATGTCCAGCGGGTCCGCCCCGACGGTCTTGGCCAGGATGTCGGCGGTCAGCACCTCGCACTCCTTGAGCAGGTTCGGGTACTGCCGTTCGGAGTTGTTGTTGCGCTGGGTGTCACCCGAGCCCGCCTTGACCGCGGTGCCGCCCACCTCACGCGAGCAGCCGGTCGGGGCGACCAACGTCGCGAGTGCCGCGAACGCGGCCAGGATCCGGCGGTTCAGCGAGGCTCGACGAAGGAGAGGCGAAGCTGGAGCCGCCGCATCAACCCGGCGGCTCATTTGGCGTTCGCAATCGACTGGCGCGTCAGCTCCTTGGCGACGTCGCACGGGTCCGGGAACGGCTTCTGGGCGAAGCTGACCGACCATTCGATGAAGTCGTCCTTGAACTGGATGCCGACCTCGCAGAGGTTGTCGCCCATCGTCGGGGCGGTGCCGATCGCGATGAAGCCGCTGTGGCCGTCGATGTTGATGTCCTCCACGGATGTGCGCGACACCTCCTCGGTCTTGCGTTCGCGGCCGATCGGGCTGCCGCGATACCAGGAGAAGGAGAAGTGCGGGCCCATGATGCCGCCCCGGGCCAGCCACTGGCAGCCCACCGAGTTCTGTGCGGTGTTGACCAGCCCGGACACCCGGGTCAGGTTGGTGACGGTCTCGTCGCTGATGCCCCCGCACTGCGGAAACGACGGCCCGTGCGTGCTCTGCTCGGACGCCGTGGCGTTCGAGTCGCCGGACTGGGCTTCGGTCGAGTCGGAGTCGGAACATCCG
>CAZPZQ010000041.1:0-16585 GCA_964590745.1 uncultured Mycobacterium sp.
GCTTGCCGTCGAACGTCTTCAGCGTGTACGAGGTGTAGTACTTGAACGCTCCCAGAAACGTCGGGAACCGGAACCTCTTGCCATACGCCCGATCGAATAGCGACTTGACGAAAGCCCTCGAGTACTGCTCCAAGACCTCCTGCTCGTAATACTGCTGCTCGACCAGGTAGTCCAGCTTCTCGTCGAGATCGTGGAAAAAGACCGTGTTCTGGTTGACGTGCTGACGGAAATACTGGTGCGCCGCGGCGACATCCTTGTCGAACTGAATCTTGCCGTCGGCGTCGTACAGGTTCAGCATCGCGTTCAGGGCGTGGTAATCCAGTTCGCCCGGTGCGGTGCGCGTGGTTGCGGTTAGCGGTTCTGCAGTTGCAGCGGTCGGTGGCATGGCACGTCCTTCCAGAAATCGGCCAAACCCGATCGGACGGCTTCGACGTCCGCATCGGTTCCCATCAGTTCGAAGCGGTACAGGTATGGCACATCGCATTTGCGGGCAACCACGTCACCGGCGTAGCAGAACTCGGCGCCGAAGTTGGTGTTGCCGGCGGCGATCACGCCGCGCAGCAGATGCCGGTTGTGTTCATTATTGAGAAACGTGATGACTTGCTTGGGCACATAGCCGCCCTCGTTGAGGTTGGGTCTCTTGCGACCACCGCCGTAGGTCGGCAGAACCAGCACGTAGGGCCGGTCCACTTCGATGCGGCCGTGCAGCGGAATCCTAGTGGCGGGGATATGCAGTTTCTGCACGAAGCGGTGGGTGTTCTCGGACACCGAGGAGAAATAGACCAGGTTGCCCTCGACCATCCCAGGCACCGTGACCTCCATCAGTTCTTGGACAACGGATGTTCGTTACGCGCTGAGCGCGGATTCGGCGAGTGCCTTGATGCGGTCCGGTCGGAAACCCGACCAGTGTTCGCCGCCGGCCACCACCACCGGCGCCTGCAGGTAGCCCAGCGCCATCACGTAGTCCCGGGCGTCGGAGTCCAGGCTGATGTCCACCTTCTGGTAGGCGATGCCTTGGTTGTCCAGCGCCTTGTAGGTGGCATTGCACTGCACGCACGCGGGCTTGGTGTACACGGTGATGTTCATCGACGGCACGGCTCCTCAGCGAATCTTCGGTAACGGCTGGACAACAGGTCCGTGCGGGACCCGTACTGCGGCTCAGCACACCGCCACGACCCGGGATTTCCCGGTGGCCGTGCCCGTGTCAGCTGCTGAGTCAGCACCCGATTGAAACGGTCTGGCCACCCCGGTGAGCCCGGGCCCTGTCGGTGTTAGAAACACTACACCTAGTGGGTGACATTGAGAAGACATACCAGATGTTCTGAACGACATTCATGAAATTCGCTGGTCGTAAGCCTGCCGCCGGCCGTCGATGGGCGTGTCGGACGTCACAACGCGGTAGCGCTCCGGTGCGGTCACCTAGATCTGCCGAACCGGCGCCGATAACCGCCGCCCAGCGGCCCGCCACAATCCCGCTCCAGCAAAGTCACCGATGCGTGGCTCGGTATGCGCACGGGTAGCGTTCCTACCGTGCAGTCGATGACCGCCACCGAACCGGTTGCCCGGGACGCCAAAGCAGGCCGGTGTCGCTGGGTGCTGCACGTCGACCTGGACCAGTTCCTGGCGTCGGTGGAGTTGTGCCGGCGCCCCGAGTTAGTGGGGCTGCCGGTCGTCGTCGGCGGCAGTGGTGATCCGAACGAGCCGCGCAAAGTAGTGATGTGTGCGTCCTACGAGGCCCGCAAGTTCGGCGTATCCGCCGGCATGCCGCTGCGCGCCGCGGCCCGTAAGTGCCCGGACGCCACCTTCTTGCCAGCGGACGTCGGCGCCTACACCGCCGCCTCCGAACAGGTGATGAGCCTGTTGCGCGACCTGGGTCACCCGGTTGAGGTGTGGGGCTGGGACGAGGCTTATCTGGGTGCCGAGGTCGAAGATCCCGTTCGGCTGGCTGAGCAGATCCGCACTCTCGTCTCAGCGAAGACCGGCCTGTCCTGCTCGATCGGCATCAGCGACAACAAGCAGCGCGCCAAGGTGGCCACCGGATTCGCCAAGCCGGCCGGCATCTACCAGCTCACCGACGCCAACTGGATGGAGGTAGTGGGCGAGCGCCCGACCGAGACGCTGTGGGGCGTGGGACCGAAAACAGCGAAAACTCTTGCTGCCTTGGATATCCGGACGGTCGGCCAGTTAGCGCGAGCCGACGCCGACCTGTTGACGTCGACCTTCGGGCCCCGCACCGGCCTCTGGCTGTTGCTGGCGGCGACCGGCGGCGGTGATGACGCGGTCAGCGCTGAACCGTGGGTCCCGCGGTCACGCAGCCATGTGGTCACCTTCTCGCGCGACCTCACCGACCGTACCGACATAGCCGCGGCGGTCACCGAACTGACCCAACGGACGCTGGCCGACGTGACGGACCAGTCCAGGATCGTCACTCGCGTCGCCGTCACTGTGCGCACCGCGAGCTTCTACACCCGCACCAAAACCCGCAAGCTGGACCGTCCGGGCACCGATCCCGAGCTGATCACTGCAGCGGCACTACGGATTCTCGACCTGTTCGAACTGCACCGTCCGGTGCGCCTACTCGGTGTTCGCCTCGAGCTCGCCCCGCCGGATTGAACCGGGGCGCAGCGCCCGGGTGAAGAAGACATTGACCCGCCGCATCGCGACGCTGTAAGGCCACCAGGCCAGCCGTTTGAATGCGTACAACGCCCGGATGTCCGATGAGGTGTAGATCAGGTAGCGGTTCTTGGCCACGCCGACCAGGATTTTTTCCGCTGCCTTCTCCGGCGACACCGCGTGGCCGCTGAATCGGCCCACCCAGCGGACCACATTCGGGTCGTCGCGGTCAACGCCGGCGATCTCGACGGTGTTGACCAGCGGCGTCCGTACCGCGCCGGGAACCACCACCGACACCCCGATGCGATGGCGCGCCAAGTCGAAACGCAGCACCTCGGATAGTCCGCGCAAACCGTATTTACTCGCGCTGTAGGCGGCGTGCCACGGCAGCGCGATCAGGCCGGCCGCCGAAGACACGTTGACCAGGTGACCGCCTCGGCCGGCGGCCACCATGGCCGGCAAAAACTCCTCGATCACATGAATCGGGCCCATCAGGTTGATCGCGACCATCTTGGTCCACTGCTGATGGGTCAGCCGGTCTACGGTTCCCCACGCCGACACCCCGGCAATGTTCATCACGATGTCCATCGCCGGATGTTGCGAGTGGATGTCAGCGGCGAACGCGGCGACCTCGTCGTAATCCGCGATGTCGACGGCGCGATGCTCGGGTACCAGGGCTCCCAGCGCTCGCGCATCGGCCACGGTTTCGGCCAGCCCGTCGGGATTGCGGTCGGTCAGGTAGAGCTCGGCACCCAGGCTGGCCAGCCGCAGTGCGGTCGCGCGGCCGATACCGCTGGCCGCCCCGGTGATCAAACACCTTTTTCCGGCGTAATGCTCTGCCAGCCTGTCCGCCATGCCTGGTGACGATACCGTCGACAACACCGGCGCCGGCCGTCGGCAGCTAATCGAGCGCGTCAGCGTCCCGGCCGCCTCGTGGACCGCCCCACAATGCGTTCAACCACAACTGCTCGAGGACACCGATGCCGCGCTGCACATCGCGGTCCGGGCCCAGGTAAGTGGTGTCGCCGGACAGCATGAACGCGGTCGTCACCGCCAGCGTTCGCACCAGCGCTGGAACATCGCTGCTGATCGGGTGCGCAGTTCCAGCGTTAATCTCGTCGGTGACCACGCCGACGATCTGATCAATGACGGCGTCCAGTTGAGCGTCCAGGATCTCCCGGATTTCGGCGTCGGTGTTGCGGGCGACGTTGCATGCCGACATGATCGGATCATTGTGGGCGTAGACGGCCGCAGCACTACCGACCATGCGTCGGGCGAACGCCGCCGGTGACTCGTCCTCGCGCCGGGGCGCGAAGTAGTGGGTGAGCTCTTCGAGCTCATGGGCCGCCTCGGCCAGTATCTGGGCCAGCACCGCGTATTTGGAATCGAAATAAAAGTAAAAGCCGGACCGCGCGACACCGGCCCGATCGCTGATGGTGCTGACCGACAGCTCCGCGAACGGCTTTTCCTCCAGCAGTTCGCGCACCGCTTGCAGGATCGCTTGGCGCTGCTTGTCGCCCCGCCGTTTCGGAACCGCGGCAGGTGCCATCCGGGCGGCAGCAGGGCGGTCCGGGCCGCGGGTTTCATAGCCGGCGCTCACCCTTCGACCTTGCACCATGCCGGCTCGGAATGAAACTTGACAGGCGTCAACTTTGGCCCAAGGATGTCCGTGACGGTCACCACCATCGTCGTGGTCCAAGCTGCGCTGAAGGAGCCTCGATGGCCACCATCAACACGGCCCACTATCTGTGGGATCAGGCCAGACGCCGACTCACTCCGACCCTGAACACCATCCCGGGCATGGGGGTGATCGAGAAGCGGCTGCTGGGTGTGGACTGGAAACAGACGACGTTGGCCAACCCGCCACCTGGTAGCGGGCTCAAGCCCGTTGTTGGCGATGCCGGCTTGCCGATCGTTGGGCACATCGTCGAAATGTACCGCGAGGGACCCGATTTCCCGTTGTTCCTGTACCGCAAACACGGACCGGTGTATTACGCGGATTCCAAGGTCATGCCCACAGTTGTCGCGCTGGGCCCGGACGCAACCCAGACGATCTTCACCAACCGCAAAAAGGACTTCTCGACATCAGGCTGGATCGATGTCATCGGGCCGTTCTTCAACCGCGGCCTGATGCTGCTGGACTTCGACGAGCACCTGCATCACAAGCGCATCATGCAGGGCGCGTTCACCCGCCCGCGGCTGGCCAGCTACGTCGAGGACATGGACCGAGTGGCCACCGCCATCGTGCACGAGTGGCCCACCAACGACGCCCGGTTCCTGTTCCACCCGGCGATCAAAGAACTCACCCTCGACGTGGCGTCGGTGGTGTTCATGGGTCAGGACCTGCGTAGCGATCGGCGGCGGATGGCCAAAGTGAACCATGCGTTCGAACAGACCATCCGCGCCGGCGGTGCAATCATCCGCACGTCGGTGCCGCCGTTCAAGTGGTGGCGCGGCTTGCAGGGCCGAAAGGTGCTCGAGGCGTACTTCACCGAGCGGGTCGCCGAACGCCGCCACGCCGACGGCACCGACATGCTCACCGTGCTGTGCCACACCGCCGACGAGGACGGCAACACCTTCACCGACGAAGACATCGTCAACCACATGATCTTTTTGATGATGGCCGCCCACGACACCACCACGTCAACCATCACCACCATGGTCTACCACCTGGCCGCGCACCCTCAGTGGCAGGACCGCGCGCGCGACGAATCGGCGCGGCTGGGCGACGGGCCGTTGGACATCGAGTCACTGGAGAAGCTGGAAACGCTGGATCTGGTAATGGACGAGTCGCTGCGGCTGGTCACCCCGCTGCCGTTCAATATGCGCCAGACCGTGTGCGATACCGATTTGCTGGGTTACTACCTGCCGGCTGGCACCAATGTGGTGACCTGGCCCGGGATGAACCACTGGCTCCCCGAGCTGTACACCAACCCGAAGCAGTTCGACCCGGAACGGTTCCTCGAGCCGCGCGCCGAGCACAAAAAGCACCGGTACGCCTGGGCGCCGTTCGGCGGAGGCGCACACAAATGCATCGGGATGGTGTACGGCCGACTGGAGGTCAAGACGGTGATCCACCGGATGCTGCGGCGCTACCGGCTGGAGTTGTCCCGGCCGGGTTACCGACCGCGGTGGGACTACGGTGGCATGCCGATCCCGATGGACGGTATGCCGATCGTGCTGCGCCCGCTCGGCTAACTTTGAGCTGCGCGCAACGGTAGGTAACCGCAACGCCCTCGGCGGTGCTGAACAAACCGTGACTATCGCCAACGCAGCCCATCCCGCTTCGGTCCACCGCCGACTGGCCGAGTTCCACGATACGGTTGGATCGGGGCAACCGCGGGGCAAGCCACGCTGTCGGCGCTGGACCGTAGCTGGACGGGCCGTGCGTCGGATCCCCCGCGGGCGCACCATGGCCGTGCCGTTTCGGGCGCCGCGCACCCGGTTCTACGATGCCATCACCCGCGCGCGCCGCATCGTATACACCGAGTTGGACCTCAACGACATCAACGCGGTCAAGAACCGGTGCGCGGTCACGATCAATGACGTGGTGATGGCGTTGTGCCCGGGTGGTGCTTCGCCGCTGCTGGAAACCTGGGGCGGGATGCAGATCGTCCCGGATTACCTGGTGGTCGGGCGCGACATCTCCCGACTCCGGTTGAGCGACGGAGCGCGGGTCGCGGACATGACGTCGAACACCGCGATCCGATTCGGCGTCACCGCCGAGGTTTTCACCGCCGGTGACTATGCGATCACCCAACGGTGGTCCGCGGCGCTACGGCGGGCCGGCTTCGCCGGCATCCGGTATTGGGCCCGCCACGACCTGGCCCACCGTGCGGCGTGCCTGGCGTTGTTCGGCCCGGCCGGCGCCGCCGAAGACACCGGGTCGCGGCAGACCGTCAGCACCGACGCGCCGATTGATCGCCAGGATTTGTTGTCGGCGTTGCAAAACCAGACCGGGATCACGGTGTTGCCGGTGCCGCCGATCTGAGCTCATCGTGCTGGTTTGCCGGCCGCTGTTGGGTAGGCCTCTTCGGACTGAGCCGCGCTGGCCTGCTCGCGGTGGGCTTGCCGGGCGTCCGCCCGGGTGTCCAACGTTCGGGTGCAATGCGGCTGCAGCGGCTGCGTGCGGTCCACCCGGAAGCCCGCCTTGGCGGCGTGCTGCTGCACTTAGGCAACCAGGTGACCTGCCGCGGTGACGAATCGAGTCGCCGTGGGGCGCGCCGCCGGGTTAGCAGAGTCGCCCAACCCGGGCGCCGCGCGCCATTGTGGGCAAGCCCGCAACGACGGGTCAATCACGCGGTCAACAGCCGATTGGCACAGCTGATCACCGCATCCAGCGCGGACTGGGTGGAGTCTGTCGAAAAGCTGACCGCCCAAGCGGTGATCCGACCGTTGGAGCCGTGGATGAAGGTGGCCGCCCGGTCCCGGCAGTTCAATTGGTGGAAGCGCAGTATCTCCACGGCGACGCCCTGGTCGTGCAGCATGGCGGTGAGCGCGCCTAACGGGCCGTTCGCCGCGGCGGTGCACGTCCCGGTGCGATCGCCGACCGCGATCGTCGCCTGGTAGGTGCGGCCCTGCGGACCCAGCCGGCTGGCTGGTCGCTCGTCGTCCAGGCAAACCCACTGGCCTAAGCGCAGCGGCCCCGGGGCATGTCCATAGGCTGCGACAAAGCCTTGCCACGACAGCTGCGCGGCTTGCTCTCGCAGACCGCGCGGCAACGGAACGCCGAACTCCTCGGCGAACTGGGAGTTCGCACCACATGGTCGCATCGTGGTGCTGGTACTGGGAGACGATGTGGTCATCTGTCGGCTTTTTCTGCTCGGAGGGAGCGACCGACGGTAGTAGCTTCCGACCCACAGCGGGGGGTCGGTCTGGGTCAGACCCCGCTGCGGGTACTGGCTACTACGGCAATGTGATGCACGGTCGTGGAGTTTAGCCCCTCGCAGACGACCGGTGCAACCGTCCGGGTGTTGGTGACGCGTCAGGTCGAGCCGATACCGCCCGGTTAACCTCACCGGGGTGAACGCACCCACTGGAAAGCTGAAAGTCGTGCTCGCCGGCGGTAGCGGGTCGCTGGGCCGCCGCCTGGCCGCCGATCTGAGCGAGCGCGGTCACGACGTGGTGGTGCTGACCCGCCAGATCAACCCGGCGCTGCCGGTTCGTCAGGTCACTTGGGATGGCCGCACGGTCGGTGACTGGGCCGCCGAGTTGGACGGGGCCAACACCGCACTGGTCAACCTGGCCGGCAAGCTGGTCGATTGCCGCCCCACCGAACGCAACATCGCCGCCCTTGCTGCCAGCCGGGCACTGCCCACCCGAGCGCTGGTGGCGGCCAGTCAGCAGTTGAAAACGCCGCTGGCCCACTGGATTCAGGCCAGCACCACGGCGATCTGGTCGGATGCCGGGGAAACCCGCTGCCACGAGTCGACGCCACTACCGACGGGTTTGCCGCAAATGACCGGGGTCGCCGAGGCTTGGGAAGCGGCCTTCGGCGGCGCCCACACCCGTCACGGCGTTATCCTGCGCACCTCGATCGTGCTCGACCCGGCCGCGCCGGCGCTGGCCAGGCTGGTCACCTTGACGAAGTGTGGCCTCGGCGGCCGGTTGGCCAGCGGGCAGCAATGGTTCTCTTGGATTCACCTGGTCGACTGGCTGGCAATCGTTCGAGCATGCCTGGGCCTGGCACCCGGGGTGTCCATCCCGGCCGGTGTGCTGATCGCCGCCAGCGACCATCCGGTGCGCAACCGCGATCTGATGGCCACTCTACGCAGACGGTTACACCGCCCGCCGGCCCCGCCCACACCGGCCGTGCTGCTGAAACTCGGCGCCATCGTGCTGCGCAGCGACCCCGCGCTGGGACTGACCGGACGGCACGCCACGTCAGCGGTGCTGGGTGACAGCGGTTTCACCTTCCGCTTTCCAACTCTCGATCAGGCGCTTGCCGACCTGTTGGGTTGACCACGTCGTTCGTGTCACCCGTCCCGCCGCAATCGCACATGGGCTTGAATCGTGACGCCATTGTCGGTGGTGTGACGGCACACCAGGTCCGCTAGGGCGTTGACCAGAAACAGACCGTGCCCCTTGGCTTCGCCGCGCCTCGGCGGGAGCCGCCCAGCCAGCGGATCTTCCATCCGGCCGTGATCGCGAGCCTCGCAGACGAGACGCCCGTCCGATTGCCAAAACGACAGCCAGCAAGGGCTTTTGGCATGTTCCAGGCTGTTGGTGGCCAGTTCGGTGACGATCAGTCGCAGATCCGCGATGCCGTCTGCGCACATGCCCATCCACCCGGCGTAGCGGCCGGCAAACGACCGCGCCGCGCTGAGGCCGGCGAGTGTGTTGACCGTATATCTAGCGCCCGTCGTGTCGGCGGCGAGCGGTTGGTTGTAGCGGGCCAACGCATCCGCAGGCGCATAGTGCCCGCTGGGCGCTGTGCGTCCGGATCGCCACAACCACGGGTGGGTGGCCAGGGTGTCGGACAACATCAGCCCGTCCAGCCGACTGGCGTCAAACGGACACAACACGGTGACTGACTGGCCGGCGAACGCGGTGTTGACCAAGGCCTCGGTTTGGACGCACCCGGGGTACTCGTCGGCTGACCGGCCCGGCCACACCGGCTCAGCCGTCACCCGGAGCCGGCGGTCGGGATGGTCCGCAGCAAAGAGCGCCGCCAAGGCCAGTATTCGGCCCGGATTGCGGCCGACTTTTTTGATGTCCAACATCGTGACTTCCGCGGCCGCATTACCCAACGCCTCGTTGATCACGGTGAGATGCTCGGTGGGCAACACCACCATCACCGGCTCGTCCGACGCTATCCCGTCGCGGACGAATGCCATCACTTCGTCGAGGTACTCCCGGTCGGACCGATACAAAAGCACAGCGTGAACCAGGCCGCTTTCCGGGCCGGCGGCTGCAGCGTCAACGTCGATGCTGATGGTCAACCTGTCGCTCCCATGCGCCGATGCTACGCGCCCCGGTGTTACCTGCGGCGTGCTTCACGCCCCCGAATCCGCCGGGCCACACTAGTGGTGACCAGATCGAGCATTCGAGCATTCGGCGGGGATCGCCGACGACAGCTCACGTTCGGTCAGCTCGTCAGCAGCATGCAGCCGGCGATCGGACCGCCGCCCGCAGCGACCACGGCGACTTCCGGCCGCCGCGGCAGTTGGCGCTCTCCGGCCTGTCCACGCAACTGTAAGCACGCCTCGTGCAACACCCAGTAACCGTGCATCCGACCGGCCGACAGTTGGCCCCCGTAGGTGTTCAGCGGCAGCACGCCGTCGGGCGCGATCCGCTCGGCACCTTCGACGAACGGGCCGGACTCGCCGACCCCGCACACCCCGAGGGCCTCTAGCCAGGCCAGGGTGAGAAAGGTGAACCCGTCGTACAGTTCAGCGAGATCGAGGTCGGCGGGTGTCAGTTCGGTCCGCGACCATAACTGCGCTGCCGCATCGGTGGATGCCATTTTCGGATAGTCCGATCGGTGAAACCAACCGCCGGCACCGTCGGCCCCACCGACGGCCTCCACCGCCACCGGCCGGTGCGGGCAGTCGCCGGCATAGTCAGCGGTTGACACCACCACCGCTATCGACCCGTCCACCGGGACATCACAGTCCAGCAGCCCGAACGGCGTCGACACCGGCCGCGCCGCCAGATAATCCGCCATGGTGATCTGTTCGCGGTAAACCGCAAGGGCATTCAAGCTCGCATTACGCCGACTGTTGATGGCCAGCCAACCCAGTTGCTCTTTGGTGGTGCCGTAGATGTGCATGTGCCGACGACAGGTCAGCGCCAACCAGTTCGCCGCCGAGTAGGCGTGTGCGGCCAGCAGGTCGGCCACATCGCCCATCGGTCCGACACCGGCACCGCGTGACGCCACCAGACGTGCCATGCCAGTGCTGGACGTGGCTGTCGACGACGATCCGGGCGGCGGCATGGTGCCGCCGATCATCTGCACTGTTCGGTAGACCAGCACATGACGCGCCCGCCGCTCGGCCACTGCCCGGCACCCGGACATGACCGGGCTGAGCAGCCCGCCGGTGTCGAATCCGGCTCCGCAGTCGGCGGCTTCCAGACTCAGCGCGGCGACGACCTCGACAGCCGGTGTGTCGCCCAGCGTGGCGATCCCGTCGATATCACCCGGTTGGAGGCCGGCGTCGGCGATAGCGCCGTGCACCGCCTCCAAGGTCAGCTCCAGCGCGGGAATGCCGGTGCGGCGGCCGATCCGCGAGATCCCGACACCGGACAGGATCGCGTCCTTTTCGAAGTAGTGCATCGCACCGTCCGTTCCCCGTCGCCCAACAGGTCGTACCCTAGGCGGCGTGGCCACCGACCAGCAGCCCGGTTCCCCGCCGCAGCTGCTTGTCCAGCGTTGCACCGAGTGCAGGCGCTGGGTGCACCCGCCAGCCGGGGTCTGCCCGGACTGCAGCGGCACGCTGGCGCACCAGCCGGTGTCCGGGCGCGGCACGGTGTTCAGCTACACGGTTAACCACCATCGGTTCAACCCGGGCATTCCGACCCCGTACGTCATCGCCATCATCGAGCTGGTCGAACAGGCTGACTTGCGGCTGGCAGCCAATATCGTTGATTGCGAACCCGATTCGGTCACCTGCGGGATGCCGGTGCAGGTCCGATTCGGCGGCCACGACGACGCGCCGGTGTTCGCGCCAACTGAGCGCGGGCAGACGTAAACGCCCCCATTTGGCCCGCCGACGGGGACTTTTGTGACTGCTCGCCGAAGTTGCTACTTGATCAGCGGATCGCGCGGCATGCCGAGAATCCGCTCGGCGATCTGGTTGCGGCTCACTTCCGACGTGCCGCCGGCGATGGCCATCCCGCGCGCGCCCATCACCATCCGCGCTGCCAGCCCACCCGGACCGTCGGCCAGGGCGACTTCCGGTCCAAGCAACGCCGCGGCGATCGCGGCGCCGTCCCCCATGTGCTCGGCAAGCTTGAGTTTGGTGACGTTGCCTTCCGGACCCGGCCCGGCCCCCTCGATGCTGCGGACGGCGCGGCGCAGGTTGAGCAACCGCAGCGCCTGCCCGTCCGACAGGAAACCGCCGACCCGAACTTTGGCACCGGCTGCGTTGTCTGCATGGTCTTGAGCCAGCTTCACCAGGTACTGGTCGGCACCTTGGAAGTAGGAGCCGCCTCCGCCGCCGATGCTGACCCGCTCATTGCCCAGCGTTGCCCGCGCCACGGTCCAGCCGGCGTTGGGTTCTCCGACGACGTCCTCATCGGGGACGAAAACGTCGTTGAAGAACACCTCGTTGAATTCCGAGCCGCCGGTGATCTGCCGCAACGGCCGCACCTCCACGCCGGGGGCCTTCATGTCGATGATCACCGCCGTGATACCGGCATGTTTCGGGGCGTCGGGATCGGTGCGTACCGTGGCCAGACCACGCTGGCAGTACTGCGCACCGGAAGTCCAGACCTTCTGCCCGTTGATCTTCCAGCCGCCGTCCACCCGGGTGGCCCGGGTTTTGATGCCGGCCGCGTCCGACCCCGCGTCCGGTTCGGAGAACAGCTGGCACCAGACCTCGTCTTGGCGTAACGCTTTTTCGACGAATCGTTCGATCTGCGATTCGGTTCCGTGCTGGATCAACGTCAAGATCACCCATCCGGTGATCGAGTAGTCAGGCCGTTTGATACCGGCGGCGGCGAACTCTTCTTCGATCACCAGTTGCTCGACGGCGTCGGCAGCCCGACCCCACGGCTTGGGCCAATGCGGCATCACATATCCGGTCGCGATTAACCGGTCCCGCTGTGCGTCGGCGTCCAATGCGGCGATCTCGGCGGCGTCGTCGCGGATTCGGCTGCGCAGCTGTTCTGCCTCGGCGGGCAGATCCAGGCTGTTAGCGCGAGTGACGCCGGCGGCGGTGCGGTCGAATACATCGTGAGGAGGTGCGTCGCCGCCGAACAACGCCCGCAGGGTCAATGCGCGGCGCAGATGCAGGTGCGCGTCGTGTTCCCAAGTGAAACCGATGCCGCCGTGCACCTGGATGTTGAGGTCGGCGTTGCGCAGGTAGGCCGGCAACGCCAGCGTCGCGGCCACCGCGGCCGCCAGCCGAAACTGCTCTTCGTCTGCACCGGCGGCGCGCGCCGCGTCCCACACCGCAGCGGTTGCCGATTCCGCGCCGACCAGCATGTTCGCGCAGTGGTGCTTGATCGCCTGGAAGGTGGCGATGGTCCGGCCGAACTGCTGGCGAACCTTGGCATAGTCCACGGCGGCATCCACACAGTCGGCTGCCCCGCCCACCGCCTCGGCCGCCACCAGGGTGCGCGCCCGGGCCAGGGCTGATTCGCGGGCATCCGTCAGAACATCGTCGGCGGCGACGTCGACGTCGGTCAGGGTGACCCGACCCGAACGCCGGGTCGGATCCAGGTTGTCCGGCACGTCCACCGCGACCCCGGCCCGAGTCGATTCCAGCACCAGCACGTCATCACCGGCAGCCAGCAGCAGCAGATCGGCCAGTCCGGCCCCGAGCACGATGCCGGCCTGGCCGTTCGCGGTCCCGGCTTTGACACCGACTTGACCGGCAAGACCGATGCCGGCGGTCACCGTACCGTCGATCAAACCGGGCAGCAGTCGCTGACGCTGCTCGGCGCTGCCCGCGGCGGCAATGACCGCCGAGGCGATCACCGTCGGAACGAACGGTCCAGGCGCGACCGCCCGCCCGAGTTCTTCGATCACCACCACGGTCTCGGTCAGACCGTAACCCGAGCCGCCGTGCTGTTCATCGATGTGCAGACCCAGCCAACCCAACTCGGCGAGCTCAGCCCAGAACGGCGGGCGGGTCTCGTCGGCCGAGTCCAGCAGGGACCGGGCCGCCCAGCGGGCCTTCTGAGACGTCAAGAATCCACGCGCCACCTCGGCGAGCTGGCGATGATCATCGGTCAGGGCGATACCCATCGAGGCCTCCTCAGGCTGCAGCCGACCTGCGGTCGACTGTGTCTAAAGCAAGTTATCGCGCCGCGGTGTTTCACGTCGACGGGGGCGGCACACCGGTCCGACGTGCGAGAATCACGCGGTTCACTAACCCCGGCCGAACTGAGGGGGCAGCGTGGCGGTACCGACCGCGCCGGATCGCATCGAGCAGGACAACAGCAACATCAGCTTTGTCCACACCGACGCGTGCCTGCCGCCGGTCGCCATCATCGACCGCTCCGGAATCACTGCGCGCCACAAAGTGATATTCGGCATTATCGCGGTCGTCGGGGCGGTGACCTGGGCGCTGATCGCCTTCGTCCGTGGCGAAACGGTAAACGCGGTATGGTTCGTGATCGCCGCGATCTGTACCTACGTGCTCGGCTTCCGTTTCTACGCCCGCCTGATCGAGCTGAAGGTCGTGCGCCCGCGTGACGACCACGCCACCCCCGCCGAGATCCTGGAGAACGGCATCGATTACCTGCCGACGGACCGACGAGTGCTGTTCGGCCACCACTTCGCCGCGATCGCCGGAGCCGGTCCACTGGTCGGGCCGGTGCTGGCCACCCAGATGGGCTACCTGCCGGGCGCCATCTGGATCATCATCGGTGCGGTGCTGGCCGGCTGCGTGCAGGACTACCTGGTGCTGTGGAGCTCGACGCGACGCCGGGGCCGCTCGCTGGGCCAACTGGCCCGCGACGAGCTCGGTGTGGTCGGCGGCGCGGCCGCCATGATCGGAATCTTGGTCATCATGGTGATGCTCATCGCGGTGCTGGCGCTGATTGTGGTGCGGGCATTGGCGGTCAGCCCGTGGGGGTTGTTCGCCATCGCGATGACCATTCCGATCGCTATTTTCATGGGGGTCTACCTGCGGTTCGTACGTCCGGGCCGGGTGTCGGAAGTATCGCTGATCGGCGTCGCACTGCTGCTGGCCGCCGTGGTGTCCGGCCGCTGGATCGCCGAAACACCGTGGGGCGCCGCATGGTTCACATTCTCGCCGGTCACCCTGTCGTGGTGCGTCATCGGCTACGGTTTTGCCGCATCAGTGCTGCCGGTGTGGTTGCTGTTGGCCCCGCGTGACTACCTGTCAACGTTCATGAAGGTCGGCACCATCGCGCTGCTGGCGATCGGCATCGTGATGGTCCGGCCGGTGATGGCCGCACCGGCTGTCTCGGAGTTCGCCCGCGCCGGAAACGGTCCGGTGTTCGCCGGCTCGCTGTTTCCGTTTTTGTTCATCACGATTGCCTGTGGCGCGCTGTCTGGCTTTCACTCGCTGATCGCCTCGGGAACCACGCCGAAGCTGCTGGAAAAAGAAAGCCAGATGCGGCTGATCGGCTACGGCGGCATGCTCACCGAGTCGTTCGTGGCGGTGATGGCGCTGATCACTGCGTCGATTCTCAACCAGCATCTGTATTTCGCGCTGAACGCGCCGGTCGCGGCGACCGGCGGCACCGCGGCGACCGCCGCGGCTTACGTCAACGGGCTCGGCCTGGCCGGGGATCCGATGACCGCCGAACAGATCAGCCAGGCCGCCGCCAGCGTGGGCGAAACCTCGATCGTGTCCCGCACCGGCGGGGCGCCGACGCTGGCGTTCGGGATGGCCGAAGTGCTGCAGCGGGTGTTCGGCGGAGCGGCCCTCAAGGCGTTCTGGTACCACTTCGCGATCATGTTCGAGGCGCTGTTCATCCTCACCACCGTCGATGCCGGCACCCGGGTCGCCCGGTTCATGCTGTCGGATGCGCTGGCCAATCTGGGCGGCCCGCTGCGCCGGTTGAGCAACCCGAGTTGGCGGGTGGGCGCCTGGGTGTGCAGCCTGGCCGTGGTCGCCGGGTGGGGTTCCATCCTGCTGATGGGGGTGACCGACCCGCTCGGCGGGATCAACACGCTGTACCCGCTGTTCGGCATCGCCAACCAGCTGCTCGCCGCGATCGCACTGACCGTCGTGACCGTCATCGTGATCAAGAAGGGTCAGCTCAAATGGGCACTGATTCCCGGAATTCCGCTGCTGTGGGACATCACCGTCACCATGACGGCGTCCTGGCAGAAAATCTTCTCCGGCGACCCTCGGGTCGGCTACTGGACCCAGCATTTCCAGTATCGCGCCGCCCTGCGGGCCGGCAAGACCTCGTTCGGGTCGGCCGCTGACGCAGACCAGCTCAACGCTGTCATCCGTAATACCTTCATCCAGGGCACCCTGTCGGTGGTCTTCGCCGCCGTCGTCGCGGTGGTGTTCGCGGCGGCGGCCGTCGTGGTGCTGCGGGCGGCTCGCGGTGCTGGCCGACCGCTGACCGAGGACGACCCGATACCTTCGTTGCGGTTCGCGCCCGCTGGGCTGATCCCCACTGCTGTGGAACGGGAGGTGCAGGCGCAGTGGAACGCTCGTCTCGGATTCCCCGGATAGCCCGGGCGGCCGGTCGAGTCGGCTGGTATTGGGGAACGTTAATGGGCGACACTCATTATCGCCGCTACCTCGACTACCGCCGGCGAGCCCACCCCGGTGAGCCGGTGCTCTCCGAACGGGACTACTGGCGGCGACGCCATGGCACCGAACCCGGTGCGCGCTGCTGCTGATCGGTCGTGCGGATCGTGGTCAAGTGGACTCAGTTGCGCATGCAGATCTTCCAGCCGTCGGAGCGTTCCAGGTTGAGCGTCCCGCCGGGCGTGCCGGACAGCAGAAAGTTGGCTGGCGTGACGTCACGGTGCACCACGCCGTGGGCGTGCGCGTAATCCAGCGCTTTAGCGACTTCAGAGACGATGTGCACGGCACGGCACGCCACGGAGTCATGGTCCCCGGCCCGCAGTGCGGCGTCGGCATCCGTGCCGTCGACGAATTGCATCGCGATCTACAATTCGCCGCCTCCGGACTATCCACGGTTGTAGACCGAAACAATGTTCGGATGATCCAGCGCCGCAGCGGTATCGGCTTCGCGCAGGAACCGTGCCCGAAAATCCGAGTTGTTCGACAGCGCGGCGGAAAGCACCTTCAACGCGTCCTAGGACGCCGCTGTTGTAGTGGCCTTCTGCGGGGCGGCGGTTCGGCGGTGC
>CAZPZQ010000042.1:0-16562 GCA_964590745.1 uncultured Mycobacterium sp.
GTGCGCTCGACCAGCTCGCTGAACCCCTACACCAACCCCGAAGGTGCGCTGGCTCGCAGGAATTTAGTGCTGGACACCATGATCGAGAATCTGCCCGCGGAGGCTGACGCGTTACGGGCTGCCAAAGCGGAGCCGCTGGGAATCCTGCCCCAGCCCAACGAGTTGCCGCGCGGATGCATCGCCGCGGGCGATCGGGCGTTCTTCTGCGATTACGTCCAGGAGTACCTGGCCCGCGCCGGAATCAGCAAAGAGCAGGTGGCCCGGGGCGGTTACCAGATCCGCACCACGCTGGACCCCGATGTGCAGCGGCCGGTCAAAGACGCCGTCGATAACTTCGCCAACCCCAACGTGCCGGGTGTCGCCAGCGTGATGAACGTGATCAAGCCCGGTAAGGACAACCACCCGGTGCTGGCGATGGCCAGCAACCGCACCTACGGGCTCGACAGCGACCTGGGCGAGACCATGCGACCGCAACCGTTCTCACTGGTCGGCGACGGGGTGGGGTCGGTCTTCAAGATCTTCACCGTAGCCGCCGCGCTGGAGATGGGCATGGGCATCAACGCCGAACTTGAGGTGCCGCCCCAGTTCCAGACCAAAGGCATGGGCAGCGGCGGGGCTAAGGGCTGCCCGAAGGAAACCTGGTGCGTGGTCAACGTCGCCCCGTATCGGTCACCGATGAACATCACCACCGCGCTGGCCACCTCGCCGAACACCGCGTTCGCGAAGCTGATCTCCCAGATCGGCGTCGGCCGGGCGGTGGACATGGCGATCAAACTCGGTCTGCGGTCCTACGCCGACCCGGGCACCGCTCGCGACTACGATCCCGACAGCAACGAGAGCCTGGCCGAGTTCGTCAAGCGACAAAACCTCGGTTCTTTCACCCTGGGCCCGATCGAGGTGAACGCGCTGGAACTGTCCAACGTGGCAGCCACCCTGGCGTCCGGTGGCGTGTGGTGTCCGCCCAACCCGATCGACAAGCTCATCGACCGAGACGGCAACGAGGTGGCTGTCACGACCGAGACCTGTGAACAAGTGGTGCCAGAAGGCTTGGCCGACACGCTGGCCAACGCGTTGAGCAAGGACACCGGCGGTGGCGGAACCGCCTCGCCGGCGGCGGGTGCCGCCGGCTGGGACCTGCCGATGTCCGGCAAGACCGGCACCACCGAAGCGCACCGGTCCGCGGGCTTCGTCGGTTTCACCAACCAATACGCGGCCGCGAACTACATCTACGACGATTCCAATTCGCCGTCCGATTTGTGTTCGTATCCGTTGCGGCACTGTGGGAGCGGTGATCTGTTCGGCGGCAACGAGCCGGCCCGAACCTGGTTCACTGCGATGAAGCCGATCGCCACCGCCTTCGGTGACGTGACCTTGCCGCCAACCGATCCGCGCTACGTCGACGGCGGCCCCAACTCGAAGGTGCCCAGTGTGTCCGGCCTGGATGTGGACGGCGCAAAACGGCGGCTCACCGAAGCCGGCTTCCAAGTTGCCGACCAGCCCAGCGCGATCAACAGCACCGCCCGCAACGGGGCGGTTGTCGGCACGTCGCCAACCGGACAAACCATCCCAGGCTCCATCGTCACCATCTTGATCAGCAACGGCATCCCGCCGCCACCGCCACCGCCGCCGGAGGGGCTGTCGCCGCCGGCGCCGGTCGCCTCGACGGTGGTGGAGATACCGGGCCTGCCGCCGATCACGATTCCGCTGCTGCCGCCGCCACCCCCTCCGGGCGAGCTACCGCCGCCCTGATATGGCCCCCGATATGGCTCAGCCGCGCAGGTCGGCTGCGGAGCAGTAGGCTGCCAGCATGGCCGTATCATCCACCCGGAAACGACCCGCCCTGGCAGCATCTGTCGCCCTCGGAACGGCCGCGCTGACGATCGGCTATGCCGCGGTCATCGAGCGGAACGCGTTCGTGGTGCGCGAGGTGACGCTACCGGTGCTCACCCCTGGATCATCACCGCTGCGGGTGTTGCACCTCAGCGATATCCACATGCAGCCCAAGCAGCGCCACAAGCAGGCCTGGCTACGGGGATTAAGCCGCTGGGAACCTGACTTGGTGGTCAACACCGGCGACAACCTGGCCCATCCGAAGGCGGTCCCGGCGGTGGTGCAGACGCTGGGTGACCTGTTGTCGGTACCGGGCGTATTCGTGTTCGGCAGCAACGACTACTTCGCGCCGCGGTTGAAGAACCCGGCGAACTACCTGATCCATCCGGCCCACCGGGTGCATGGTCCGCCGCTGCCCTGGCAAGACCTGCGGGCCGCACTCACCGAGCGCGGATGGCTGGATCTGACCCACAACCGTCGCGACTTCGAGGTGGGCGGCTCACTGATCTCCGCGGCCGGCGTCGACGATCCACACATCGGTCGGGACCGCTACGAGACCATCGCGGGACCGGCCAATCCGGCGGCCAACTTGCGACTGGGATTGACCCATACCCCCGAGCCACGGGTCTTGGACCGCTTCGCCGCCGACGGCTACCAGTTGGTGCTGGCCGGCCACACCCACGGCGGGCAGCTATGCCTGCCGTTCTACGGCGCGGTGGTGACCAACTCCGGACTGGACCGGGCCCGGGCCAAAGGGCCGTCCCAGTGGACGGCCAACATGCGGCTGCACGTCTCGGCGGGTGTCGGCACCTCACCATTTGCGCCGGTGCGGTTCTGCTGCCGCCCCGAAGCCACCTTGCTGACCCTGGTTGCGGCCCCCACCGGCGGTGCTGATGCCCGGATCGCCCTCGGCTCCCGGCAGCCCCCCGTTTCGGCACGTTGAGCCAACCGAATCAGCCGAGCCCGCCGACCCGGGTCGCAGACCACGGGCACGCGCGGGATTGGACCGCCAATGCGATCCGGCTGATCGAAGCCGACGCGCGGCGCAGCGCCGACACCCATCTGCTGCGTTACCCGCTGCCCTCGGCGTGGGGCGGCGACGTGGACGTCGCGTTGTATCTCAAAGACGAGACCACCCATATCACCGGCAGCCTCAAGCACCGGCTGGCCCGCTCGCTTTTCCTGTACGGGCTGTGCAACGGCTGGATCGAGGAGAAGACCACGGTGGTGGAGGCATCGTCGGGTTCCACCGCGGTGTCCGAAGCGTACTTTGCGGCCCTGATCGGCCTGCCGTTCGTGGCGGTGATGCCCAGTTCCACCAGCGCATCGAAGGTGGCGCTGATCGAGGCGCAGGGCGGGCGCTGCCATTTCGTGCAGCACGCAAGCGACGTCTACGCCGAAGCCGAGCGGATCGCTCGCGAGGCCGGCGGGCACTACCTGGATCAGTTCACCAACGCCGAGCGGGCCACCGACTGGCGGGGCAACAACAACATCGCCGAGTCGATCTTCGACCAGATGCGTGACGAGGCCCATCCGATCCCGGACTGGATTGTGGTCGGAGCCGGCACCGGCGGCACCAGTGCGACGATCGGCCGCTACATCCGCTACCGCAGACACGCCACCCGGCTGTGCGTCGTCGACCCGGAAAACTCGGCGTTCTTCCCTGCCTACGCCGAATGCCGCTACGACCTCGTCGTCACCGGGTCATCTCGCATCGAGGGCATCGGCCGGCCCCGTGTCGAGCCGTCCTTTCTGCCCGACGTGGTGGACCGGATGGTGGCCGTGCCCGACGCGGCGTCGGTGGCGGCGGCCCGCCACGTCAGCGCGGTGCTGGGCCGCCGGGTAGGCGCATCGACCGGCACGAACGTCTGGGGCGCCTTCGGCTTGCTCGCCGAAATGGTCGCGAATGGCCGCAGCGGCTCGGTGGTCACCCTGCTCGCCGACAGCGGCGACCGCTACACCGACACCTACTTCTGCGACGACTGGGTGGCACAGCAAGGGCTCGACCCGACCGGGCCGGCCGCGGCGCTGGTGGAGTTCGAGCGCACCTGCCGCTGGGAATGAACCGCTTCGTCGGTGGCGCCGCCGGGGGCGGTGGCCAGCAGCCACAACGCCGCCAAGCCGAAAAACCCCGCGTAGACGATGGCGCCCAATAAGGTCATGACCTGGCTCCCTCGCTGATAACGCGTTATTAGCCAGTCTGCCTAATCTGGTGGGTACGTGCAGCTATCCACGCCGCAGTGTGGTGCGGATCATCGCCGGCGCGCTGGTGGTGGCGATCGGGAGCTGCGCGGCGAGCCGCGGCGACGGCTGCTTGGCCAGCTTCCGGGCCGGTACGATACGCTGGCGTCGCTTGACGCGGGGTGTGGCGCAGCTTGGTAGCGTGCTTCGTTCGGGACGAAGAGGTCGTGGGTTCGAATCCCGCCACCCCGACTCAAACCTTTCAGCTTCGCGAGCGCCGATAGCACCGAGAGCCAGGCAACATGTGCTTTCGAATGCGGTCTCGGCGCGGGTTTTGCAGACTCGTTTTGCATACTCGTTGCCGACGGCTTGCCGCGAACTTGTCTGCCGCCCCAAGCCGTCGTACACTCCGGCCATGGTCGACCGCTCACCGCTGGCACTCCTGCCGGCTGCTACGGCCGACGCTCCGGCGCCGAATCAGCAGCGCCGATGTCACCACCTGAGCTGAAAAGCCGGGTGTTCCTGCGAAGTTCACGGCCGCGGTAAGTCTGACCGCTGGTTATCGATAACGCACTGGCGTACGGCGGGGACAACCGACCCAACCGCGCGTAACCGTGGAAAACCTAACCGGCTGGCGCATTCCGGCAACCTCGGATCAACAGGAGTGACTGTGTCTACTGCAACGGAAATCGATGTGCTCGACGTGCTCGTCGTCGGTGCCGGCTTCGCCGGGCTGTACCAACTCGACCGGCTGCGCACGCTCGGCTATTCGGTCAAGCTGTACGAGGCCGGGTCCGGGCTCGGCGGAGTTTGGCACTGGAACTGCTATCCAGGCGCACGGACCGACAGTTGGGGGCCGATCTATCAGTTCTCCCGCGAGGATCTGTGGCGCGACTGGGACTTGAACGAGCTTTACCCGAGCCGCGATTCGCTGTGTGCGTACTTCGACTACGTGGCTCAGAAGTTGGACCTGCGCAAGGACATCGTGTTGAACACCCGGGTCGTCGCCGCCCAGTTCGACGAGCAGCGCCGGCGCTGGACGGTGCAAGCGCAGCACACCGAATCCGACGAGCCGATCCAGGTGCTGGCACGGTTCGTGGTGCTGTGCACCGGGTTCGCCTCGCAGCCCTACATACCGGAAATCGACGGTCTGGCGTCGTTCCGCGGCGAATACCACCACACCGCGCGCTGGCCGCAAGCCGGCCTCGACCTCGGCGGCAAACGGGTTGGTGTCGTCGGGACCGGCGCCAGCGGTGTGCAGATCATCCAGGCGTCGGCACCACTGGCCAAGCACCTCACGGTATTTCAGCGCACCCCGGTGCTGGCCCTGCCCATGCGTCAGCGGCCGCTCGACGCCCAGGCCAACCGGGAGTTGAAGCAGAACTACCCGAAGCGCTACGCAATGCGCGGTCAGACGTTCAGCGGCTTCGACTACGACTTCCTCGAGCACGGCGCGTTCGACGTCACCGACGACCAGCGTACGGAAATCTACGAGCAACTCTGGGAGACCGGCGGGTTGCTGCCCTGGCTGGCCAACTTCAACGACATGTTCTCCGACGCCGACGCCAACGCGACGTTCTACGCGTTCTGGCGAGACAAGGTGCGCCAGCGGATCAACGATCCTGTGGTGGCGGAGAAGCTGGCGCCCACTAAGGCGCCGCATCCGTTCGGCGTGAAGCGACCGTCGTTGGAGCAGAACTACTTCGAGGTGTTCAACCGAGACAACGTGACGCTGGTCGATGTTCGGGAGACACCGATTCAGCGGGTCACCCCGACCGGTGTGGTCACCGAGGACGGCATCGAGCACCCGCTGGACGTACTGGTGTTCGCCACCGGTTTTGATGCCATCACCGGCGGGATCACCGCGATCGACATCCGCGGCATCGACGGTGAGTCGTTCGCCGACGCGTTCAAGCCCGGTGTCCGAAACGTGTTGGGAGTAGCGACTGCAGGCTTTCCCAACTTGTTCTACATCTATGGCCCACAGAGTCCGTCGGCCTACAGCAACGGCCCGACCTGTGCTGAGCTGCAAGGTGACTGGGTGGTGCGATGCCTGGAGCATCTGCGCACCGGCGACTACACGCGCATCGAAGCATCCGCCGAAGCGGAGAAAGCCTGGGTCGCGCACGTCGAGGAGCTGGCCGAAGCTACGCTCTTCCCGGTCGCCGACTCCTGGTACATGGGGGCCAACATTCCGGGCAAGAAACGTCAGGCGCTGTGCTATGCGGGCGGGCTGTCGGCCTACCTGCAAGAGTGTGACGACGCTGCGCGGCAGGGCTACTCGGGGTTTGTGCTGTCATGACCAGGATCATCCGGTTCAACGCGTTCGACATGCACTGCGTCACCCATCAGTCCGCCGGCCTGTGGCGCCACCCCGACGACCAGTCTGGGCACAAGGACTTGACCTACTGGACCGAGCTGGCAACGTTATTGGAACGCGGCCGCTTTGACGGGTTGTTCATCGCTGACGTCCTCGGTGTCTACGACATCTACGGCGCCAGCGACGAGGCCGCCATCAGCCATGCCATCCAGATACCGGTCGGCGACCCGCTGCTGCTGGTGTCGGCGATGGCAGCGGTGACCGATCATCTGGGTTTCGGGATCACCGCCGGCACCGGTTTCGAGCACCCGTATCCGTTCGCCCGGCGCATGTCGACGCTGGATCACCTCACCGGCGGCCGGATCGGCTGGAATGTGGTGACCGGCTATCTGCCGTCGGCGGCCCGCAACATGGGACAGGCCGATCAGCCCGCCCACGACGCGCGCTACGACCACGCCGATGAGTACCTCGAGGTGCTCTACAAGCTGTGGGAAGGCTCGTGGGAGGACGACGCGGTGGTGCGCGACCGCGACCGCGGGGTCTTCACCGAGCCGGCGAAGGTGCACCACATCGGGCATGCCGGACGGTATTTCACCGTTCCCGGCATCCATCTGACCGATCCGTCGCCGCAGCGCACACCGGTGATCTATCAGGCCGGGGCGTCGCCGCGCGGCATTCAGTTCGCAGCCAGCAACGCCGAGGCCATCTTTACCGCAGCACCGACCAAGGAACTGCTGACCAAAACCGTCGCCAAGATCCGTCGCGGGCTGGAGTCGGTCGGACGGGATCCGTACGCGGTGAAGATCTTCAACATGGCCACCGTCATCACTGCCGAAAACGACGAGGCCGCCCAGGCCAAGCACGACGAGTATTCGCTCTACGGCGACCCCGAGGGTGCCCTGGTACTGATGTCCGGCTGGGCCGGCGTGGACCTGTCCCGCTACCGGCTAGACGAACCGCTCAGCCACGTCGAGTCCAATGCGATGCTCTCCGCGGTAGCCTCACTGCAACAGGCCGGCCCGACCGGGACCGGATGGACGGTGCGCGACATCGCCGAGCGGTGCACCATCGGCAACATCAGCCCGCTGTTCGTCGGCGGGGGCGCCACTGTCGCCGACGCCCTGCAGGAGTGGGTCGACGAGACCGACGTGGATGGATTCAACCTGGCCTACGCCGTCACGCCCGGGTCGTTTGCGGACTTCGTCGAACACGTGGTACCGGTCCTGACCGGACGCGGCGCATACCAGAACGCATACACGCCGGGCACACTGCGGCACAAACTGCTGGGCGGCGGTGACCGTCTGCCCGATAACCATCGGGGAGCCAGCTACCGGGTGGGTGGGCGCAACTCCACCATCATCGAGCGGCCTTGCACAGCGCCGTCGTCGCCGGCGTCGACGGCAGCCCAGCCGGTGCAGGGCCGCTGACCCAGCGGCGTCCTGCTCCGATCACTGCACCTCGGCGACCAACCGGGTGACCACGTCGCGCACATCGGCCACCAGCTTGGCGTGCTGTCGCGGATGCTTGCCTTCCAGCGTGCCCAGCGGGACCGACAGGCTGATCGCCTCCACCACCCGCGGGCCGGCGATACCGAAGCATTTGCGGGTCTCGTTGTGCGCCCACACTCCTCCGTAGCGGCCTTGCGCGGCGCCGATCACCGCCAGCGGCTTACCCTTGAGCGCTCCATCGCCAAACGGACGAGACAGCCAGTCGATCGCATTCTTGAGCACGGCGGGGATGCTGCCGTTGTATTCCGGGGTGACAACCAGTGCCGCGTCGGCGGCGGCGGCCGCCTCACGCAATCGCGTCACGGCGGGCGGTAGCGCAGCGGAGGTGTCGACGTCCTCGTTGTAGAACGGCAACTCCCCCAGGCCGTTGAAGATTGTCACCATCACTCCGGGTGAGGCGTCTTCGGCTGCCAGTTCAGCGATCTGGCGATTGATCGACCCAGCCCGCAAGCTTCCCACCAGCGCTATGACCTTGACGCCCGACATCGATGAAACATTCCCTTCGTTGGTGCGTTCACATCTTCGCACGAGGCAACACCAGCATCAGGTTCGCGGGCGACGGGGCGCTTTCGGCGATTCAAGGATCAGTCAGGGCTATGGTGTCAACGTGACGGTCAATGAGTGCGATTGAGCGGGATGATGTTTCGTCAGCGTCATGGTGAGCGCGACATTCCCACAGGATTTCATCATGTATTACCTTGTGCTACAACGGGCTTGTTACGTCATCAGCCCACCCGACCAGAAGGACCGACGTGATCGTCGGTCCTTGCTCTCCGCGGTCAGCCGCGTCGGTTCCAACGCACGTGCAAAACCGGGGGTTTGCGAAACACCAGCCCGCGCGGCGTAGTCGGCTGTTGCGGATCGAGCTCCAGTTCGGGCAACCGGTCGAAGAGATGCTGGATTGCGACGCGCGTTTCTAAGCCGGCCAGTTCTGCGCCGGGACAAACATGCGGGCCCTGCGCGAAGGCCAGGTTGGACCGGACATTGTCCCGGTCCATGTCGAACCGGTCGGGATCGGGGAACACCGCGGGGTCGCGGTTCGCGCCGGCGATCGAGACGCTGACCCGATCACCGCGGCGGATGTGCGCGTCGCCCAACTCGATATCGGCGGTCGCATAGCGGTCGACGAGGGCAGCCGCCGGCTCCAGCCGGACCGACTCCTCGACGGCGCTCGACAACAGGCCGGCGTCAGCGCAAACCCGGGCGAACGACGTCGGCTCGGAAAGCAGATGCCGTATCGCATTGAGGATCATGCCTTCGGTGGTGTCGATACCGCCGAACATGATGACTGCCGCGTTCGCCGCCACTTCATCTCGAGTGAGACCGTCCGGTTCTCCGGCCACGTCGGCCAGCAGTGACGGTTGAGCAGGATCGTCGATCGCCCGCAGCACCGCGGCCCGCAGTTGGTCGAACGCCGCGACACCAGCCGCGCTGACCGGCCGTCCGGCGGTCGCCTCCGAGACCGCGGGAACGATCGCCGCATACCAGGACAGCGCGGTGCCAGCGGCTACCTCTCGCAACCCGAGCGCGTCGGTGACCACCGCGGCGGCGAGCGGGCCGGCGAACTGGCTGCGCAACTCGGCGGCGCCGGTCGGCTCCATCACCGCGATCAGCCGGTCAGCCTGCGCTTCGATGAACTCGATGTAGCGTTCGTGTACCCGCGCCGGGTGGAAGAGCCGAATGAACGGGTTCCGGTGCCGCGTGTGCGCTGCGCCGTCCAGGGCGAGCATGCTGGGACCGACCAGGCGCGACGTGGAGAACCGCGGATCGTCGACGGTGCAGCCGGTGGGATCGCGCAGCACCCGAACCGCGATGTCGTAGCGGCTGACCAGCCAGCCGTCCAGCGCCGGCAGCCACGACACCGGTTCCGCCGCCCGCAACCGCGCCAGCAGCGGGTGCGGGTTCTCGGCGAGTTCACCCAGGGTCGCGGTGCGCCCGAGCGGAAACGTCTCGATAGCACACCGCCTGATCGTTTGCTCACACCATGGTGGCACTGTTGCGGGTCTGGGTGGACTCGCCGCTCAACTGGCGCGCGGTGTTGACCAAGCCGACCATGCTGAACGCCTGCGGAGTATTGCCGACCTGCCGGCGTGCGACGGTGTCATACTCCTCGCTGAGCAGCCCGACATCATTGCGCAACCCCAACAGTCGCTCAAACAGTGTGCGCGCCTCGTCGTGGCGCCCGATCCCGTGCAACGCGTCGGCCAGCCAGAAGGTGCACACCAAGAAGGCGCCCTCGTTGCCGGGTAGCCCGTCGACCGAGCCGCCGTCGGCGCCGCCGTCGGTGGCGTACCGCAGCAGGAAGCCGTCGCTGGACAATTCCCGCTGCACCGCCTCAACGGTGCCGACCACGCGAGGGTCGGTCCAGGGCAGAAAGCCGACGCGAGGAATGAGCAGCAGCGACGAATCCAGCAGCCGCGAGCCGTAGGACTGGGTGAAGGTGCGTCGGTCGGCGTTATATCCGTGCTCGCAGACGTCGGCGTGAATACGTTCGGCAAGTGCACGCCAGTCGTTGAGCGGCCCGTCCCGGCCATGCTGCTCCACGGCATGCACGGCGCGGTCCACCCCGGCCCAGGCCATCACCTTCGAGTGCACGAAATGCCGCCGCGGGCCCCGGACTTCCCAAAGGCTGGAATCCGGCTGGTCCCAATGGCCTTCCAAGAAGTCCAGCAGCGCGCACTGGATGTCCCAGGCAGTGTCTTCGGATTTCAGCCCGGCATCGAGGGCGAGATTCAACCCGTCCAGCACTTCACCCCAGACGTCGAGCTGGAACTGACCGGCGGCCTCGTTGCCGATGCGCACCGGCGACGAGCCGGCATAACCGGACAGCCAATCCAGCGTTTGTTCCGGCAACCGGCGGGTGCCATCCAGGCCGTACATGATCTGCAGTTCCGCCGGATCGCCGGCGACCGCGCGAACCAGCCACTCCCGCCAAGCTTTGGCCTCCTTGACGTAGCCGGTGCCCAGCAGCGCCTGCAAGGTGAAGGTGGCGTCCCGCAGCCAGCAGTACCGATAATCCCAATTACGCACGCCGCCAAGATCTTCCGGTAGTGAGGTGGTAGCGGCCGCGACGATCCCGCCGGTTGGAGCGTAGGTCAGTGCCTTCAGCGTGATCACGGCGCGGCGCACCGCGGCTTGCCATTCGCCCCGGTAGCTGCATCGGTCGATCCAATCCCGCCAGAACGACTCGGTTTTCGCCAGCGCATGCTCGGCCTTAGACCGGACCGCGTCGGGAAGCAGGTGCGACGCCACGTGGGTCAGGACGAACGGCACCGTCTCACCTTCGGTCACCTCGAATTCCGCCACCGTCGAAAGGTGGTCGCCCCGCACGTTCACCGGTGTGGTCAAGCACAACGTGTCCGGGCCGGCGATCGCGGTCAGGCCGTAGTCACTGCGGCGTACCCACGGCACCACGTGCCCGTAGTCGAACCGGATGATCAGGTCCATCCGCATCGACACCCGCCCGGACAATCCCTCGACGATCCGGATCAAATCGGCGGTGTGACCGCGCGGCGACATGAAGTCGATGATCCGCACCGAACCGCCGTCGGTGTCCCACTCGCTTTCCATGATCAAGGTGTCGTCACGGTAGCCGCGGCGGGTGGCCGGGCCACTGCCGACCGGGGCGATGCGCCAATGGCCGGCTGACTCGTCATGCAGCAGCGCTGCGAAGCAGGCGCCGGAGTCGAAGCGCGGCAAGCACAGCCAGTCGATGCTGCCGGTCCGGCTCACCAGCGCTGCGGTGTGCAGATCACCTAGCAGCGCATAGTCCTCGATCCGCGGTGATTCCATCAGGCGCACCCCCGAGTCCGAATCATGAAGCCCGTTGTGTGCCGGTTGGCGACGCTGCCCGCACCTGTGGTGATGGTAGAGCGCCCCAAGACCCGCAGCGGTCCTGGGTCGCTTAGTCGGTCGCCCGCAGCGCCGCCAGCAAGGGTTCAGCGGCCTCGGCAAGGAACCGGTCCTGGGTGTCGCCGCCGATCTGAAGCAACGCGATATCAGTGAACCCGGCCTGCCGGTAAGCCCGAACGGCGTCAACGATCGCGTCCAGGTCGGGTCCGCACGGGATGGCGGCCGCGACATCGGCCGGCCGAACGAACCGACTCGCGGCGGCAAAGGCGGCCGGTGTGCGCAGCTCCGCCATCACCGGCCAGCCCAGCCCCGCCCAGCGGAATTGCCGGTGGGCACGCTCAACGGCGGCATCGCGGTCGGGATCCCAGCACACCGGGAGTTGACCGACCACCCGGCCGTCGGTGGGTAAGCCGGCAGCCTGGCGGGCATCGACCCAGCCCCCGACCAGCCCGGCGTCGGGTTGCACCGCGATCAGGTGGTCGGCCAGGGCGGCGAGTCGGCTGACGGCTTTTGGTCCGGCCATCGCCGCACCGATTCCGACCGGGGTTTCCGGTAGATCCCATAGCCGGGCGGCATCCACGGTGAAGTAGTCGCCGCGGTGACTGACCGATCCGCCGGCCAACAGTGCCCGGATGATCTCGATCGCCTCGGCCAACATGTCATGGCGATGCTGGATGCCCGGCCAGCCCGCACCGACGACGTGCTCGTTGAGGTTCTCCCCGCTGCCGACCCCCAAAGTGAACCTGCCGCGGGACAGCAGTTGTACGGTCGCCGCCTGCTGCGCGACGACCACCGGGTGATAGCGCATCGTCGGGCAGGTGACAAAGGAGTACAGATCGACCCGTTCGGTTGCACTCGCCACCGCGCCCAGCAGCACCCAAGCATTCGGCGCATGCCCTTGCGAGGCCAGCCAGGGCGCGTAGTGGTCGCTGCAGACTTCGAAATCAAACCCGCGCTGTTCTGCCGAGACGGCATAACGGACCAGGTCGTTAGGTCCGTTCTGCTCGGTCATCAAGGTGTAGCCAAACCGGGTCATTGAGCGCGGCTATTCAGAGGCGGTCCTTGACCGCGGCGGCCAGCCGGGCTCCGTCGGCCTTGCCTGCGGCGATCGTGGTCGCCGCTTTCATCACCAAGCCCATCTGCTTTTTCCCCGGCCGTTCGCCGAGTTCCTCAGCTACCTGGGCCAATGCGGTGTCGACGACGTCGGCCAACTCGCCATCGGTCAACGGAGTCGGCAGGTACTCCTCGATGATCCGGCCCTCGGCGTGCTCCTCGGCGGCTAACACCATGCGCCCGTTTTCGGTGTAGATCTCGGCGGCTTCCGCGCGCTTGCGCGCCTCCCTGGCCAAAACTTTGATCACTTCGTCATCGGAGAGCTCGCGTGATTGCTTCCCAGAGACCTCCTCGGTCTGGATCGCAGCCAGCAACATCCGCAGCGTCGCGGTGCGCATCTTGTCCTGGGCCTTCATCGCCCTGGTGAGATCGGCCCGCAACCGAGATTTAAGTTCTGCCATGCCGCATAACGCTACGCTCGATGGCGGCGGTGTCCGCAGCGTGGTTCGCCGGTACGTCGCCCCCGAGGAACTCCATGGAACGGCGAGAAACCCAGCCGTGGGTGACAGGATGAACCCATGACCGAGAGCGCGGCGCGACCCGGCCCAGAGAACCCGACGTGAGTTCCCCGCCGCCGGAGTACCCGGGGCCGGGCTACCCGCCCTACCCGCCGGGCTACCCGGGCTATCCGCCGAGCTACCCCGGTTATCGCCCGCCGCCGGGCTACTCCGGTTACCCCGCGCCGGGCTATGTGCCGGACAGCTATCGGCCCACCGGGTATCCGCCGCCCGGATACGGCCAGCCGGGCGGCGCACCGCCGGAACTGCAGCCGGGTGTGATTCCGTTGCGCCCATTGAGCCTGAGCGACATCTACAACGGCGCGGTCAACTACATCCGGGCACACCCGAAAGTCACCCTCGGCCTGACGGCCATCATCATGGTGATCACCTCGGTCATCACCGTGACCGCGCAGGTCGGCGTGCTGGCCGTGATGGAGCGGGTGGCGGCCCACCAGTCGTCGTACCAGTTGTCCGGCCGCGATGTTGCCGTGCTGATCACGTCGTTCACCGCCACCGCGATCGTGACTTCGTTGTCCACCACCGTGCTGTTCGGCATGTTGAGTGTGGTGGTCGGCCGCGCGGTATTCGGGTCGCCGGTCAGCGCGACGGAAACCTGGGCCATCGTCCGCGGGCGGCTCGGAACGCTGATCGGCCTGGCAGTGCTGATCGGTTTGGGAACGACGGTACTGGCCGGCTTGGCGATGGTGTTCTTCGCCGCTGCGGCCGTGATCGTCGGAATGCCATTGATTCTCGCGCTCATCGCGCTGCTCGCCTACCTGTATGTCGTGCTCAGTTTCGCGCCCACCGTAATCGTGCTGGAGCGGCTGTCGGTGTTCGACGCGATCGTGAGGTCATTCACGTTGGTGCGCAACAGCTTTTGGCGGGTGTTCGGCATTCTGCTGCTGACTCTCCTGATCACCTACCTGGTCACCAACGCAGTGGCGTTACCGTTCAATTTGGTCGGACTCGCGGTGGGCCAAGGTGCCGAATCGCTTGCCACCCTGTCAGTGCCCGGCGTGATCTCCGGGATCGGTACGGCTATCGGCCAAATCATCGGCCTGCCGTTCGCCGCGGGTGTGGTGGTGCTGCTCTACACCGACCGCCGCATCCGCGGCGAGGCATTCGACCTGGTACTGCGCACCGGTGTGGGCGGGACGCCGCTCACCCCCGGGCCCACCGAGCAGCTGTGGCTGACCCGGCCGTCCCGGTGAGGATCAATGACGTTGCCTGCCATTGACATTGACCGTGATACCGCCCGTGAGGCAGCGCAACAGGAACTCGCCAAACCGATCTATCCCCGACCGTCGCCGAAGCAGCAACTCATCGACTTGTTTGAAACCCTGGTGCGCCAACTGATCATCAAGGGTGCAGAGGTACCCGGTGGATGGTTCACCATCAGCGTGCTGCTCATCATGATCGGGGTGGCTCTGATGGTCGGGATCCGTATTGTCCGGGGCACCATGGCGACCAGTCGCGGCGATCACGTGCTGTTCGGACCGGCCCAGCTCAGCGCAGCCGAACACCGCGCCGCCGCGGAAGGTTGTGCCGCCTCGGGGGATTGGGGTGAGGCCATCCGGCATCGACTTCGCGCCATGGCACGCGAACTCGAACAAGCCGGTGTGGTCAACGCGCTACCCGGGCGCACCGCCAATGAGCTGGCCCGCGATGCCGGTGCCGCGCTACCGGAGTTGGCCGATGAGTTCCGCCGCGCCGCGGAAACGTTCAACGATGTCAGCTATGGAGAGCTGCCGGCGACCGAGGCCGGCTATTCAGCGGTTGCCGCGCTGGATGATCGGCTTCGATCGTCGGCGTACCGCCTGCGGCCTGTGCGGGCGGCCGCCGAACCGTGGCGGATATTACCGTGACCAGCCTGGCGGCTCGGCCTCAGCCGGGTAGCGCTACCGCGTCGCGGCGGCGGGTCACGCTGTGGGCCGCCCTGGGTGTGCTCGCGATCATCACGGTGGCCTTGCTCAGCGCGTATCGGTCCGCGCCCGGGTCCGGCGGTTCGATGGATCCGGCCGGCACCGGTCCCGGTGGCGCCCGCGCGCTGGTGACGCTGCTGGGTGACCGCGGTATCGACGTCGTCGTCGCCGATACTGTCGCCGACGTCGAGCGCGGCGCCCGGGCAGACACCCTGATTCTGGTGGCCGAGACCGCGCGGATCTCCGGCGACGAACTGCTGCGCCGGCTGGCCCGACTGCCCGGCGACCGGTTGCTGGTGCAGCCCACGCCGCAGGCTCGCAAGGCGTTGGCCCCCGGAATACGCGCCGGTGGCGCCGGAATGTTCAGCCGAGAACCGGGTTGCACGCTGCGCGAAGCAAACCGAGCCGGATCGGTGGACCTGGGCACCACCCAGATCTATGTCGCGGCCGACGGCAACACCGTACACCGGTGCTACGGTGGTGCGTTGGTCCGCTACCGCAGCGTCGACCGCACGATCACGGTGGTCGGCAGCGCTTCGTTCATGACGAACTCCGGTTTGACCAGCGCGGGTAACGCGGCGCTGGCGATGAACCTCACCGGAGCCCGGCCCCGGCTGGTCTGGTACGCGCCCCAGCGCGTTGAGGGCACATCAGCCTCCACCGCAACGATTTTCGATCTCATCCCGAAGAACGTCAGTTGGCTGGTCTGGCAGCTGTGCCTGGCCGTCGTCCTCGCCGCTCTGTGGAAGGGCCGACGGATCGGCCCGCTGGTGGCCGAGCAGCTACCGGTCGTGGTGCGCGCCTCGGAAACCGTCGAGGGGCTGGGCCGACTGTACCGCGCCCGGCGCGCCCGGGACCGCGCCGCCGATGCACTGCGCACGGCCACGCTACAGCGGCTGACGCCGCGACTGGGGCTCGGGATCGCCGCGCCTCCGCCCACAGTGGCGGGCGCAATCGCCCAGCGTACCGGTATCCAACCGGAAGCGGTGGGCCACTTGCTGTTCGGCTCGCCACCGAGTTCGGACGCAGAGCTGCTCCAACTAGCCCGCGCACTCGACGATATGGAAAGGCAGGTCACCGGATCGTGACATCGACCCCCTCGACGCCAGCCGCACCAGGCCCGGCAGCGCAGTCGGCACGGGAAGCGTTGCTAGCCTTGCGCACCGAGATCGCCAAAGTGGTGGTCGGTCAGGACGCCGTGGTCAGTGGCCTGGTGATCGCGCTGCTGTGCCGCGGACATGTGCTGCTCGAAGGTGTGCCCGGGGTGGCGAAGACCTTGCTGGTGCGGGCGTTGGCGGCGGCGTTGCGGCTGCAGTTCAAGCGGGTGCAGTTCACC
>CAZPZQ010000043.1:0-16355 GCA_964590745.1 uncultured Mycobacterium sp.
GCACGGCGACGAGATGGGCCGCACCCAGCACGGCAACAACAATGTGTACTGCCAAGATTCCGAGGTGTCCTGGATGGACTGGTCGCTCGCCGACAAAAATGCCGACCTGCTGGCCTTCACCCGCAGGGTCACCGGGTTGTTCACCCGCCACCCGGTGTTTCGTCGCCGCCGGTTTCTGGCCGGCCGGCCCATCCGCAGCCATGACGAAGTGCGTGACATCGCCTGGCTGACCCCGGCCGGCGAAGAAATGACACCCCAGGACTGGGACGCCGACTTCGGCAAGAGCATCGCGGTGTTTCTCAACGGCGACGCGATTCCCGAACCTAACCAGCGTGGCGAGCGCATCGTCGACGACTCGTTTCTGCTGTGCTTCAACGCCCACGACGACGTGGTGGACTTCGTCATGCCGCCCAGCGACTACGCGCAACAGTGGACCGCAGTACTGGACACCACCGATGCCACCGGTGATGTGGACCTAGTGGTCGACGACGGCGACGAGATTTCACTGCCCGGCCGCGCATTGCTGGTCTTGCGTAAAACCGGGTAACCGATGGCTGTGCCCGTTCTGTCCACCTACCGCGTGCAGCTGCGTGGACCGGATAGCGGATTCGGTTTCACCTTCGCCGACGTCGAGAACCTGCTGGATTACCTCGACGAGCTGGGCGTGTCGCATGTTTACCTGTCACCGATCCTGACCGCGGTGCACGGATCCAGCCACGGCTACGACGTCACCGATCCGACCCGGGTGTCCGCCGAACTTGGCGGTTTGGAGGGGTTGAGCCGGCTTTCAGCAGCCGCCCGGTCCCGCGGGATGGGGTTGGTCGTCGATATCGTGCCCAACCACCTCGGAGTCGCCAAACCACAGCAGAATCCGTGGTGGTGGGATGTGCTGACGTACGGCATATCGTCGCCGTACGCCCGGTTCTTCGACATCGACTGGCGCCTCGGTGACGGACGAATCATGTTGCCGCTGCTGGGTTCCGCCGACGACGTTGCCGGGTTGACGGTGGACGGCGATCTGCTGCGTCTGGGCGACCTGGTGTTGCCGATCGCCCCGGGCACCGGCGGCGGCACCGGTGCGCAGATACACGACCGCCAGCACTATCGGCTGGTCAGCTGGCGCGACGGCCCATGCGGCTACCGCCGGTTCTTCTCCATCACTTCACTAGCCGGGCTGCGGCAGGAGGACCGGGCCGTGTTCAACGCCTGCCATACCGAAGTGGCACGCTGGTTCGCCGCCGGATTGGTCGACGGGGTGCGGGTCGACCACCCGGACGGGCTCGCCGACCCACCTGGCTATCTCGGCTGGCTGCGCGACCTGGTCGGCCCGAACGCCTGGATCGTCATCGAGAAAATCCTGGCCGCCGATGAACCGCTGGAGCCGACGTTACCGGTGGCCGGCACCACCGGCTACGACGCGCTCCGCGAGGTCGGCGGCGTTTTCATCGACCCGACCGGCGAAGCCGCGCTGACCGCCCTGGTCGAATCGGCCGGCTTCGACTATCACGGCAGGCCCGGGTTATTGCGCGGCCTCAAAGCCGATGCGGCCGGACACACGCTGCACAGTGAGCTGTGCCGACTTCGGCGCTGCATCGCGGCGGCGGCCGGCACCGACCACCCGCGCCTAGCGGAAACGGTGGCGGCGCTCCTGAGCCGCATCGGGGTCTATCGCTGCGACTACCGCGGCCTGGCAGCCGTGCTGCCAACGGCGCTAGCCGAAACCGAGGCCGCTGAGCCCGAGTTGCGGACACCGCTGCAACTGATAGCAACCGCGCTGGCGGGCGGCGGCGAAGCCGCGACACGGCTACAGCAGCTCTGCGGCGCAGTGACCGCAAAGGCCACCGAGGATTGCCTCTTCTACCGGGACGCCCGGCTGGTAGCGCTGAACGAGGTGGGCGGTGAGCCGCAGCAATTCGGCGTCGGGGCAGCCGAGTTCCATCAGCGTGCCGCCGACCGATCGCGCTGGTGGCCGCAAGCGATGACGACGCTGTCCACTCACGACACCAAACGTGGCGAGGATGTCCGGGCCCGCATCGGTGTGTTGTCACAGGTACCCGGACTGTGGGCCGAGCGCGTCGCCCGGTGGGACGCCATGGCTACCCCACCCGATCCGGTTACCGGACTCTTTCTGTGGCAGAACATCTTCGGTGTGTGGCCGGTGGGCGGGCAGGTAACGGATATGCTGCGCACCCGGCTGCACGGTTACGCCGAGAAAGCGATGCGGGAAGCCGAAACGCACACCTCGTGGGCAGAACCGGACCGCAGCTTCGAAGAAGCGGCGCATGACTGGCTGGATACCGTCCTGGACGGGCCAGTCGCCGGCGAACTGACCGACCTTGTCGCACAACTCGACCCGCACGCGCAGAGCGACGCGCTGGGTCAGAAACTGCTGGCCCTGACCGTCCCCGGGGTGCCGGACGTCTACCAGGGCACCGAGCTGTGGGAAGACAGCCTGGTCGACCCGGACAATCGTCGGCCGGTCGACTACGAACACCGGCGACGAGAACTCGCGGCCCGGCGCCATCCCAAAATGCGGGTGGTGACTACTGCGCTGAACCTGCGTCGGTCGCGACCGGACACCTTCTTGCGCGGTGCTTATCATCCGTTGCTGGCACAGGGCTCGGCCGCCGATCACGTGCTGGCGTTTCGCCGCGGTAATGACGTGGCCGTGGCCGTTACCCGGTGGACCGTACGGCTGAACGAAACCGGGTGGGGCGACACCGCGTTGCGGCTGCCGTCGGGCGACTGGGTCGATCGGCTGACCGGCAACCCCTGGACCGGCACCGCGTCGGCAGCCGAACTGTTCACCGCGCTGCCGGTGGTCCTGCTGGAGCGCACTGATGGCTGAACCGCACGAATTCGCGGTCTGGGCGCCCACGCCCGCGCGGGTTCGTCTCGACGTCGATGGCGACCTACACCCGATGCTTCACCATGACAGCGGTTGGTGGAGTGCCACTGTCGACGCCCGACCCGATGCTCGGTACGGTTTCGTGCTCGACGACGATCCGCAGGTGCTGCCCGATCCCCGCTCGGCGCGCCAACCCGACGGCGTACACGCGCCGTCGCAGCTGTGGCGCCCCGACGCGGCGCAATGGACCGATGGCGACTGGACCGGCCGATCAGTCGAGGGAGCGGTGATCTACGAACTGCACGTCGGCACCTTCACCACGCCCGGCACCTTCGACGCAGCCCAGGAAAAGCTGGATTACCTGGTCGAGCTCGGGGTGGACTTCGTCGAACTGATGCCGGTTAACGCGTTCTCGGGAACACACGGCTGGGGATACGACGGAGTGCTCTGGTATGCGGTGCACGAGCCCTACGGCGGACCGGACGGGTTGGTCCGATTGGTCGACGCCTGCCATGCCCACGGCCTGGGTGTCTTGATCGACGCGGTGTTCAATCACCTGGGGCCGTCCGGCAATTACCTGCCCCGGTTCGGGCCGTACCTGTCCGCGGCGAGCAATCCGTGGGGCGAGGGCATCAACATCTCCGACGCCGCTTCCGACGAGGTGCGCCGCTATATCCTGGACTGCGCGCTGCGCTGGATGCGCGACTTCCACGCCGACGGGCTGCGGCTGGACGCGGTGCACGCCCTGGTGGACACCACCGCGATCAACATCCTCGAGGAGTTGGCCGTCGAAACCGACCGACTAGCAGCGCAGTTAGGTCGCCACCTGTCGCTGGTGGCCGAAAGTGACCTCAACGACCCGCGGTTGGTGACCCCGCGCAGCGGCGGCGGCTACGGCCTGACCGCCCAGTGGGATGACGACATCCACCACGCCATCCACGCGGCAGTCTCCGGCGAGCGCCAAGGCTATTACGCCGACTTCGGTTCGCTGGCCACCCTGGCGACGACACTGCGGCACGGCTTCTTCCACGCTGGCACCTACTCGTCGTTCCGCCGCCGGCGGCACGGGCGACCGCTGGACACAGCGCGGATCCCGGCCACCCGGCTGCTGGCCTACACCTGCACCCACGACCAGGTCGGTAACCGAGCCCTCGGGGATCGTCCATCGGCGTACCTGTCGACCGGTCAACTCGCCGTCAAAGCGGCGCTGGTATTCGGATCGCCATATACCCCAATGCTTTTCATGGGCGAAGAATGGGCGGCATCGACTCCGTTCCAATACTTCAGCTCACATCCGGAACCTGAATTGGCCAAGGCCACCGCGGAGGGCCGCAAACGGGAGTTCGCCGAACACGGCTGGGATGCCGCGGAGATTCCCGACCCGCAGGACCCGGCGACGTTTCGGCGCTCCAAACTCAACTGGGGCGAGCTCGATGTGGGCGACCACGCCCGGCTACACCAGCTGTACCGCGACCTGATCGCGTTGCGACGCACCGAGCCTGACTTGGCCGATCCGTGGCTGACCCACCTGGCGGTCGACTACGACGAAGCGCGGCGTTGGATCGCCATGCGACGCGGCCGGCTGCTGATCATCGGCAACCTGAGAGCCGTTCCGGTGCAGGTGCCGGTCCACGGCGAGCTCGTGCTGGCCTGGGATGACCCGATGATCACCGACGACCACACCATGCTGCCCGGGCACTCGTTCGTGATCCTGCGGATTGCGGGTCGCTGACCACCGCGGTTGCCGCGCCGCGACGCCTACCATCTGTGGTGCGGGGCTTGTAACCAATCCGGTAAAAGTCGCCGCTGTACCCGCGGCAGCACCGTTTCTCAACCTCGACGCGGGTGTCGAGCAGGCGTGCAGCTTCATCCGCCAGGCCGGTCGAGCCGGCGCGCAACTCGTCGCTTTCCCCGAGACGTACCTCCCCGGCTACCCGAGCTGGGTGTGGTCGTACACCCCCAAGCCGGCGGGACCCCCTACAACGCCCTCGCCTACTACTCACCCAACGGCAATCTGGTGGCCCGGCATCGCAAACTGCAGCCCACCAACGCCGAGCGGACGGTGTATGGACGTGGCGACGGGCGGGACGTCTTCGTGGTGGACACCGGCTTCGGACGAGTCGGCGGTCTGATCTGCTCCGAGCACACCATGGGCCGAATCAGCGCGGAGGTCGTTGCACGCCTGGCCATCTCCGATCCCGACAAAGCACCGAGCATCGGCGGCGGGATGGCCGGCTTCATCGGACCGGACGGCAGATGGCTCGGGGAGCCACATCGGGATAGCGAAGCCATCGGCTACGCCGAAGTCGACCTGCGCCGGATCGCCGCGGCCAAGTACTTCACCGACTGCGCCGGCCACTACGCCCGCCCGGATGTCTTCACCTTCGGGATCAACCGGAAAGCCCAAGAGCCGCTGTCCGCTTCAGGCGGTGGAGTCAGTTCCGTCAACGTTCGCCCCAATCGTCGAACCAGCGGGCAAGGACGGATCCGCCTACCCCGAAACGATTCTGACCGCGATGACCTAAACGGGGGCGGCCATGCTCTGCACAGCTCAGCGCACCGTACTGGCCGTAACCTCGTCTGCGGTCTGCGCGCTGTGGATGACTGACTAGCGGCCGGACCCGTGCTAACCGATGATGTCCCGCATGACCGAGCAAGACGCCTCGCCCATCCCACCCATCGAAACCGCGGACGACCCGGTGCATTCGGTCGCCGATCTAGGCCAGCGATGGCGTGCCCTGATGGGTCCCCTTGGCTTCGGAGAACGGCTGCTGTGGGTCGGTTTCATCGGGCCGGACCGGCGGTTCACCAAAATGTTGTCGCAGATCCCGGTCGGCGTGCGACCGCAATCTCGCGCGCTGAAGACCATCATGTCGGCGTTGCGCAGTCTGTTGGACGAGATGCCGTCCGGTAGCACGGTGGCCCTGCTGTTGACCGGCCCCGGCAAGGGCGCGGTCACCTCCGTGGACCGGGTATGGTCCCAACAGCTGACTCATGCGGCAGCTCGATGCGAGGTGCCGCTGGAGCCGGTCTTTCGGGCCAATGACGAGGTGCTTCTGCAGATCGCCACGCAGGCGGCGGGAGCCACCGCTTAAGCGGATCGGCGGCCGAGGTACCGGATGCCGGCGAGCTGCGGTATGCGGTACTGACCCAGGAGCCGGCGTCGCGAACCCGCCCGGATGCGCGGGCGATGGCGGATGAGTTCGCGCCGGACCGAAGGCGCCAGCAGCGGGCCGAGCACCGCTCCCGCGCCGAGCGCCAGTGCCAAGCCGGCTGCCATTCCGAGGGATCCTCCGGCGGCCGGCTGCCCATTGACCAATTGAACAAAACCCCGGAACAAGGTCAGGCCGGGAACCAGTGGCACGATGCCCGCCATGATGATCACCAACGGTGTAACCCGCAGCCGAGGGGCCAGGAGCGTGCCGACCAAGCCGGTGGCCGCGGCGGCCACGAACGAGCCCGCGATGGGATCGGTGCGCAGCAGTCGTAACCCGAAGAAGAGCAGCGTCGCGGTCGCCCCCGCGATGCCCGCCGCCAGTGCAGCGCGCCGCTGCGCGTAGCCGGCGATTGCGGCGGCTGCTGCCCCGATGGCGCCGGCCAGCATGTACACCGGCACGCTGAGCGCAGCGACCGGCAGTTCGGGACTCACCTGGACGTGCACACCGACTGCCCGACCGATCCGCACCGCGACAGAAACGCCGACCAGAATCCCTGCTGACGACAGCAGAATGTCCATACCCCGGGAAACCGCGGTGAGCTGGTAGCCGGTGATGGCGTCTTGCACCGAGCCGACGGTGGCCAACCCGGACAACAAGACCACGATATTGGCCGCGACCACCGGTGACACCGGGGTATGCGCCGGTAGCCAGCCGGCGGCGTGCAACCCGATGGCCACACCGGTGGCTACCGTGGCCGCAACTACCTGCTGGAACAGGAAGGGCAGCTGCCAGCCGTTGAGCACGCGGCCGATCCGGTCGATCAGCGCGGTGGTGGCCGCGGAGACGGCCGCCACCAGCGGTCCGGCGCCGATCAGTACGGAGAAGCCGCCGGCCATGACGGCCCAACCCGTAGTCGCTACCCAGCGGGGGTAGGGATGCTCGGCGTGCTCCAATGCATTCAACTGCTGCTGGACCCACTCGGCGTCCGGAGTGGTGTCGACAACACGCTGAGCCAGGTCAAGGGTCTGCTGCAGCCGGGTGTAATCCAGCGAGCGGGACTGCACCAGGTACATGGCGGTGACCGGGGCCCCGGGAACCCCTCGCGGAACCGACACGGTGATCGAGTTCGCAGTGATGTCCACCTGGGTGGCGGGCAGGCCGTAGGCGCTGGCGACCGCAACGATGGTCGACGTCACGTCGGCCGTCCCGGCCTGCGAGCCGAGCAGCAATTGCCCGAAGCGCAGCGCGATGTCGAGAATCCGCCGAACCTCTGCTTCTGCTCTGATGGCCATGGCCGTGGTTCTACCCGCTCCCGCCGCATTCGCACAACACAGCAATCAAAACAACACAGCAGACGCGTTACCGTGAAGCAGTGGAAAATACCACTGTCTCGGTTCCCGAGGACGTTTACCGCACCGCGCGCGCCCGGGCGGCACAGCTGGGCACGTCGCTCAGCGCGTTGATTGCCGATTTCCTCACCTCACTGTCCGAACGGGAAGCGGAGTTCACTCGGCTGGAAGCCAACCAGCAGCGGGTCCAGAGCGAAACCCGTCGGTTCCGAGCGGGTGACCGGTTGAGCCGCGATGCGGTGCATGACCGTGCGATTCGTTGACACCGATGTTCTGCTCTGTGCGATCTCCCGGGATCCCGACGAACAGGTCACGGCCAACCGCGCCAACGAAATTCTGACTACCCGCGATCCGGTGTTGTCCGTTCAGGTCTTACCGGAGTTCTACGTCCGACGACCTCAGCGACCGCGAAGGCTATGCGGTGTGCGCGTCGAAAATCCGTGCTGAAACCGCGATCAACGGTGTCACAGCAGGTAGCGGTAGGCGGCCGAACCCGGTTCCAGTGGCTCGACATGGGTTTGCGAGGCTCGCATCCGTTCCAGCAGTCCGTCCAGGTCGGCCGCTGACCCCAGTTCGATACCGACCAGGGCTTCGCCGGTTTCCCGATTGTTGCGCTTGACGTATTCGAACAGCGTGATGTCGTCGTTGGGTCCGAGTACTTCGTCGAGGAAGCGACGCAGCGCGCCCGGCTCCTGGGGGAAGTCGACCAGGAAGTAGTGTTTGAGACCGAGATGCACCAGCGAGCGTTCCAACACCTCGCCGTACCGAGACACGTCGTTGTTGCCGCCGGAGATCAAACAGACCACCGTGGAGCCGCGAGGAATGTCGGCTTCCAGCAGGCCGGCCACCGACAGAGCGCCGGCGGGCTCGGCGATGATGCCCTCGTTCTGGTACAGGTCGAGCATCGCCGTGCAGACCGCACCCTCATCGACCGCGGTGACCGACACCATGTCGCCGGCGGCGGCCAGCGCGGCGTAGGTGAGCCGCCCGGCCCGCTTGACCGCCGCGCCGTCGACGAACTGGTCCACCTGGTCCAGGGTGACCAGCTCACCGGCGGCCAGCGCGGCCACCATCGCCGCCGCGCCCGCCGGTTCGACACCCAGCACCGAGGTGTTGTCGGTTCGCTCGGCCAGGTAGGTGGTGATACCGGCGATGCACCCGCCGCCGCCCACCGGCACCACGATCAGGTCGGGTTCGCGGTCGAGTTGGCTGAGCACTTCCGCGGCGATGGTGCCCTGCCCGGCGATCACCCGCGGATCGTCGAACGGCGGCACCAGGGTTGCCCCGGTACGCTGCACGTCGGCCAGCGCGGCCTCGGCGGCCAGATCGTAGGTGGCTCCGTTGACGATCAGCTTGATGAAGTCACCGCCGTGGTAGCGGATCCGATCCCGCTTCTGCCGGGGTGTTTTGGCCGGCACGTAAATACGGCCGTGGATGCCAAGCGATCGGCACGCGTACGCGAATCCCTGCGCATGGTTCCCCGCCGAGGAGCACACCACGCCGGCGACGATCTCCTCCTCGGAGAGCTGCACCATCAGGTTGTAGGCGCCGCGCAACTTGTAGGATCGCACCGCCTGCAAGTCTTCTCGTTTGAGATAGACCGTCGCGTCGGTGACGCTGGACAGCCGTTCACTCAGCTGCAGCGGGGTGGGCGTGACCACGCCGGCGATCCGCTTGGCCGCCGCATCGATATCGGCTGCCGACAGCGGCGGCTCGCTTAGGCTCGAGCTCGATTCGACGGACACCGATTTATGGTGCCATCGAACCGGCGGTTCAGCGCACCGGGGTCAAAACGAACACCGGAATTTGCCGGTCGGTCTTTTTCTGGTAGTTGGCGTAGTCGGGCCAGACGGCGACGGCGCGTTCCCACCAGATCGCCTTCTCGTCGCCGAACACCTCGCGCGCGTCGTAGTCGCCGCTGACGGTTCCGTCCTGCAATTCGACCCGGGGATGTTTTTTGATGTTGTGATACCACACCGGGTTCTTCGGTGCGCCGCCCCGTGAGGCGACGATCGCGTATTCGCCGTCATGTTCGACCCGCATCAGCGGTGTCTTCCGGATCTTTGCCGTTCGCGCGCCGATGGTGGTCAGCAGAACCACCGGCTTACCCTGCAGCTCGGTTCCCTCGGTGCCGCCCGAGGCCAGGTACTGTTCGGCATTTTTTCGCACCCAGTCCACCGGGCTCGGCGCGTACTCTCCAGGAAGTGGCATGCCGCGAGCCTATGCCAGCTGGCCGGGTGACGGAGCGTCATAGACCAGGACGTCGCCGTCGATTCGGGCCTCCGGCAGCGGCCGATGCAGACGCTGTTTGCCGTCGTGCATGAGGTGGCGCACCTCGATCCCCCGTATCAGCGTCAGGTAATCGGCGATCATCTTGCGGTGACAGCGCCACCACACCGTTTCGGCGCACATGATCGCGACTTGTTGCTCAGCCGCGCTGATCAGCAGATCGTCGATGCCGGCCCGGAATTCCGGTGTGCGCATGTAGCCGGCATAGGACCGAAATGATTCGTTGCGCAGCCCGACATCGGGACTGTCGCCTCTGACCCGGCGCCAACCGCCCAGCCGCGGCTCCCATTGATAGGCGATACCAGCGTCCGGCAACCAGCGCGACATGGCTTCACGAGCCGAGTCAGGATTGTGCCGGCTGCTCGGGGCGGTGCGCACATCGACGAGCCGTTGTACCCCGGCACCTCGCAGCAGCGACATGATCTTGGCGGGGTCGGCGGTGCCGTGGCCGAACGTGAGAACTACTGGTGCCATTGACTGCCCGCGGGGTATCTGGTCAGGCAGACGGTGCCGGCTGCGCAGTCAGCGGCTCGTGCACGTCTGGCCCGGGTTCGGCTGCGTAGAGGTCTTCGATCTCGGCGGCGTACTTGGCGGCAATAGGTCGGCGCTTGAGTTTCATCGTCAAGGTCACCTCGTCACCACCCGGTTCCCACAGCGTGGGCAGCACCCGGAAACGCTTGATCTGCTCGACGCGAGACAATTTGGCGTTGCCGTCGGCCACCCCGGCGGCGATCTCGGCGAGCACGGCCGGGTCGGCGGCCAGCGCCGCCGGGGATGCGTCGGACAGTCCGTGCCGAGCGGCGTAGGGCCCGACGGAGTCTGCGTCGAACACCATGAGGGCGGTGTTGTATGGCCGGGCGTCGCCAATCGTGATCATCGCACCGATCTGTGGACAGGCGCCCAGAATCGCGTTTTCGATGTTGGCCGGCGACATGTTCTTGCCGGCCGCGATGATGATCAATTCCTTCTTGCGATCAACCACCCGCAGGTAGCCGTCGGCATCCTCGGTGAGGATATCGCCGGTGTGCAGCCAGCCATCGGCATCGATCGCCTCGGCGGTCTTGTCCGGCTCGCGGCGGTAGCCGCGCATCACCAGCGGGCCGCGCACCAGAAATTCGCCGTCCTCAGTAATCCGGCTTTCCAAGCCCGGCAATAACTTTCCGACGGTCCCCAGCCGAGCGTCACGCGGATGTGCGGTCGAGGCTACGCAACTCAGCTCGGACATCCCCCACACCTCACACATCGGAATGCCGATCCCGGCGAAGAATGCCAGCGTCTCTCTGGGAATCGGTGCCGCGCCGGAGACTGCCCAACGCAGCTCGTCCAGTCCGAGTTTGGCCCGCAGTTTGGACAGCACCAGTTCGTCGGCTTTGGCCCATTCCGCGGCCACATCGTCGGGAACGGACTCGCCGGCCATCAGTGCGGCGGCGCGTTTGGCACCGACCGCCAGCGCCCACTGCAGGGCGGCGCGGCGGCTCTCGTCCGGTTCGTTTTCCACCGCGAATTCGATTGCGGCCTTGAGTTTCTCCCACACGCGCGGCACCGCACCCCAAATGGTCGGTCGAACGTCGGGAAGAGCCGCAGCAATCGCTCGCGCGTCGGGCACCACGGTGACCTGGACGCCGAACACCTCCTGGTTGTACAGACCCATCGCCCGGTCGGCGATGTGCGCCGACGGCAGGTACGACGTAATGCGGTCACCGAAGCGCACACCGAGAACATTGTCGAGCGCCTGAGCTTCGAACATCAGGTTGGCGTGTGTCATCTCGACCCCCTTGGGGGCCCCGGTGGTGCCGGATGTGTAGATGAGCGTGACGATGTCGTCGGGTTGCACAGCGCGCCAGCTGGATTCGAAATCAAAATCCGACCTACCCGCTGCGAGCAAGTCGGGTACTGACAACGTGCCGCTCGGCGACCCGTCGATGCAGACGATGTGGTCGATGTTCGCGCCGCTGGCCCGGATTCGGTCGACATACTGCTGCTCGCACATCACGACTTTGGTGCAGGCGTTGTCGAACAGGTAGCTGAGTTGGTCCGCGGGCAGCGTGTTGTATACCGAGAACGATGTGGCGCCGGCGTGCTGGGCACCGACCTCCAGCGGATAGAACTCCATTCGGTTGGCCATCATCAGCGAAACGGTGTCGCCGCGCCGTACCCCGAGTGCGGCCAGGCCAGCGGCGACCTGACGCACCTGCGCGGCATATTCTCGCCAGGTCAGGGTCTGCGCACCACCTACCGTCCGCAGCGCGACTGCGTCCGGGTCGGTCGCGGCGGTCCGCTGGAACGCTTCACACATGGTGGCCGGAAAGCCGGGTGTGGTCATCTCGGGGCTCCTTCTAGGGCATCAACTGTTCCGGACACGGCTCAAATAGGCCACCGCGGCGTCGCGTGACTCCGGGTCGTGCAGCGCCGTCACCAGAGCATCGGCATCGCTGAAGCTTCGGGCGGTCGCCACCATCCCTTCGGTGACGGCATTGGTGTGGCGTTTGGTCGCAGCCAAGGTCAGCGCGGACTTGGTGACCAGTTGGGCAACCAGCCGTTCGACCTCGTCGTCGAGTTCGGCCGCTGGTACTACCCGGTTCAGAAACCCGGCTGCTTTGGCCTCATCGGGTCCGAACGGTCGGCAGGTCAACACCAGTTCCTTGGTGAGTGCCGGCCCGATCTCACGCACCAGTCGCGGGATACCGCCCCACGCCAGCGGAATACCGAGGTCGACTTCCGGTATGGAGAACCGGGTGGTGTCGGCGGCCACCCGCAGATCGCACGCGGCGGCGAGCACCAATCCCCCGCCGACGCAGTGCCCGTGTAACCGCGCCACCGTCACCGCCCGCATGGCTTCAACGGCGTCGGCCATCCGTCGGCCGGCGTCGGCGGCCTCGCGCATCGCGCCGACACCGTCGGCCGGCCCGGTGAACGCGGCCAGGTCGGCGCCAGCCGAAAAGGCGCGGCCGCCGCCCGCGACGACGACCACCTTCACCTCCGGCCGAGCGTCGAACCAGCGAGCGGCCGCCACCAGCTCGTTGAGTGTCTGCGTGCCCAGCGGGTTGAGTTTGTCCGGCCGGTTCAGCGTGATCGAGCCCCGGGCGCCGTCCGCCCGCACCTCGACGGTCGTCGCATCCTTCATCTCCATGTCTGCGACGGTAGCGTGTCGCCGGTGCGCGGTGAGCGTTCCGTGCGTAGTGACCGGTACGTTGACGGATATGGCCATCGCCGTCACCGGATTCACCCCGCTGGAGCAGACTGCCTTCCTGACCCAGTACGCCCGGGCGCTGGATAGCCGGTGGCAGCATTCGATCCTCGGTGACACGCTGGCCGATCAGATCGTCAGCCGCATCGATTACCACTTCGCCGGATTGCGGATCCCGGCCAGCGTGATTCGCCAGACCGCCTTGCGCGCCAAGATGCTCGACGACCGGATCGCTCGATTCACCGACCGGTATCCCGAGGCGGTCGTGGTCGATCTGGGCGCCGGACTGGGCACACCGCACCAACGGGTGCAACCACCGGCGACAGTCGACTGGTACAGCGTCGACCTACCGCCTGTGCTGGCGCTGCGCGACGAGCTCGTACCTACCGTGCCGCGAGCCCACTCGGTAGCGGCCGACCTGACCTGCGACGATTGGACAGCCGCCATCCCGGCGGGCCGGCCCACCATGGTGGTCGCCGACGGCCTCTTCGCGTTTCTCGAGCAGCCCATGATGATCGGGCTGCTCCGGCGCATCACCGACTACTTCGGTTCCGGCGAGGTGGCGTTCAACGACTACGGTCGGGTCGGTCGGTTCAGTTGGCTGGCGATGAAGCTCGCACCCAGGGGCATGTTCCGGTTGCTGGGACAGGTGTGGGCCAATCCGGGCTTCAAAGATCCGCGAGCTCCGCAGCGATGGAATCCTCGACTGCGTCTGGTGGAGCAAGCCTGCCTGGCCCACGCCGAGGAGATCGAGGCATTCCCCCGGATGGCCCGGGCCGTGACCAAAGTGGCGGGTCGGTTCGAAGCCGTCGCGCGCCGAGCCCGGGTGCTGCGCTACCGATTCTGAAACCGTCGGCGGCTATCGAGAGGCGACCATGACCGCAACACTGCTCACCGGCGCCACAGTCTGGGACGGGGTTGCGGATTCGCCGGTGCCGCGCCAGATACTGGTCGCCGACGGCCTGATCCGGCGGGTGGGTGATGTGGTCGACCCCCCGGCTGGCACCCAGCGGGTGGATCTGACCGGGCACACCCTGACGCCGGGGTTCATCGACTGTCACGTCCACGTCACGGTGCTGCCACCGGTCGGAGCGGCGCTGGCCGCCGACTCGAGTACCGCCAAGGCGTTGAAGGCGGTGCCGGTCCTGCGGACCTTGCTGCTGAACGGCTTCACCACGGTTCGTGACCTGGGCTGTGGCGACCTGGACTACCCGACCGTCGATCTGCGCAATGCGGTGGCGGCCGGCCTCGTCGATGGGCCACGGCTGCTGGTGGCGCCGCACATGATCTCGGCGCGCGGCGGTCACGGCGACTTCAGTGCCCTGCTGGCCGACCAGTACCAGGGCGCGTCGCGGATGCTGGAACTCGCCGCGGCCGACGGGTGCGATGAGATCCGCACCCGGGTGCGCCAGGAAGTGCGGGCCGGCGCCGACTGGATCAAGTTCGCCGCCACCGGCGGTTTCGCCTCGCCCTCGGATGACCCCGGCCATGCCACTTATAGCCAGCAGGAGATGGACACCCTGGTCGCCACGGCCAAAGACCTGGGTGTTCCGGCCACCCCGCACAGCTACGGCGACGAAGGGATCCGGCGGGCCATCCGGGCCGGGGTGCGCAGCATCGAGCACGGAAACCTGGCCTCGGCCGAAGCACTGCAGATGATGGAAGACGCCGGGGTTTTCCTGGTGCCGACGCAGTACGCGATCCTGACCGGTACCCGACTCGCCGACGACGATCCGTTCTGGGCCGCGGTGCCCGAGCACGCTCGCCGCAAGTTCGACCGATACCGAACCGCGCTCTTGGATGCCGCGGAACGCCTGGCCGCCGGTTCGGTCCGGATCGCGTTCGGAACCGACGCCGGCATGTTCCCGCATGGCGATAATTGGCGTGAGTTTCCGATGCTGGTGTCCACTGGAGTCACCCCGTTGCGCGCGCTGCGAGCAGCCACCAGTGTCGCTGCCGACTTGCTGGGACTCGACGAGCTCGGCGTGATCGCCGAAGGCAAGATCGCCGACCTGGTCGCCATGCCTGGTGACCCGTTCACCGATATCGAGGCCACCGGACGGGTGGACTTCGTGATGAAAGCAGGGACTATCTATAAGCACCCGCCGGTTGTCGCGCCCCGGTGCTAGAAGGGTGGGTCGTCGGGTAGCGGGGCCGGTGGTGGCCCGCGTTGTCGTCGTGGCGCGCCTGTGCCGGGGCTCTACCGGGCGGCCCTACCCGGCTGCTGCATCGCCGAAGAGGAAGTCACCCGGATCGAAATGCAGCCCGACGAACGGATCGGCCGGTATGAAGTAGTCAGGCACTTGGTAGAACCCGGAGTGGCCCAAGCTGTCCCACGACATGGTGGGACTCGGCGTGAAGTCGCCGTAGTGGTGCTGCGAGAGGGCGATGACTTACGGCGGCGTCCGACCATTATGGGCCGTCGCTAGGGCTGGCCGCGTGACCGAGGGTTAGCGGCCCGATAAAGCCGGCCAGTGTGGCAACGGCGGCCCCACCGAGCACGGTCCCGAAACGGTGTGTGGTGTCCACATGGGAGTCCCCCCAAAATGTAGGCGAAAATGAACCTGCGTGAAGCTGAGAATTACCCGGATGGTATGTCAGCAGTAAAGGTTTAGCTGCTCAGGCAGCCCGGGCCGAGCAGCGCCTTCAGGTCACCCATCAGCGCCGACGACGGCGTCACCCGCAGCGATGCGTCCAACTCCAGAACGGTGACTCGATCGCCACTGATCAACCGCAACTGGACCTGCGACGTGCCGGGGTGGCGGGCCAGCACCTGCTTGAGTGCGGTGACTTTGTCCAGCGTGCACTGCCGGGTGGGCAGGCTGACCGCCAGCGGTCGGTCCATCGCGGCATTCGAAAAATCCGGCACCGCGACGTCATTGGCGATCAACGCGATGCGGTCGTCCCGAACGGCAACCCTGGCATTGATCAGCACCACGGCATCGTCGAGGATCTCGGCGCCGTAACTGGAATAGGTGTGCGGGAAGAACAGCACCTCGATGCCACCGGTCAGGTCCTCCAACTGTGCTGAGGCCCAAGGCATCCCATTCTTGTTCACCCGTCGGCTCACGGACGCCAGGATGCCGCCGACGCGAACCTGGGTGTCATTGGCGACGTTGCCGTCCAGGATCGCCGGGATGGCGGTGTCCACCTGTGTGGCCAGCAGGTGCGCCACCCCGTTGAGCGGATGACCCGAGACATAAAGGCCGAGCATTTCCCGCTCCAGAGCCAGCTTGTGTTTGTCCGCCCATTCTTCGTCGGGAACTTTGATGGTGAACACCGCATCGGCCGTACCAGTCCCACCGTCAGCACCGCCGAACAAGTCGAACTGGCCGATCGCCTCCGCTTTCTTGGTGCCCAACACCGAGTAGACAGCATCGACGTGCACCAGAAACAGGCCTTTACGCGGGTGGCCCAGCGAGTCGAATGCGCCGGCTTTGATCAGTGATTCGGTGACCTTCTTGGTGCAGGCCACGATGTCCACCTTGTTGAGGTAGTCGGAGAAATCAGCGAATTTGCCTTTG
>CAZPZQ010000044.1:0-16348 GCA_964590745.1 uncultured Mycobacterium sp.
ACGCGCACGGCGCCAAGGTGCAAAACGCCGGCCAGAACATGGCCAGCACCGACTCCGCCGTCGGCTCCAGCTGGGCCTAACCAGCCAACCGGACGCGGCGGCCCGCCGACGGTGTGCCGCCGCGTTCTGCTGTGCGCAGCCGATTCGCTGCGTAAATATGCCGTCAACGTTCCAGCCGAGCGCGTTAAGAACGCGTAAAGAAGCCTGTCCAGGGTGGTCGGGGGTAGCGAACTGTGACCCCGTTGAACTGCTGACCCACGGGTCAGTTTCGTTTCCACGAGGAGGGGTCTTCATGTCTTTCGTAACCACCCGGCCGGCCGCACGGGCGGCCGCCGCCGGCAACCTGCAGGCGATCGGCACCGCGATGGCCGCCCAGAACGCCGCCGCGGCGGCGCCGACCACCGGGGTAGCCCCCGCGGCTGCCGATCCGGTGTCTGCGCTGCAGGCGACGCAGTTCGCTGCCTACGGCAGCCTCTACCAGCAGATCAGCGCCCAGGCCACCGCGATCCACGAGATGTTCGTGCACACCTTGCAGACCAGCGCCGATTCCTACGACGCCACCGAAGCCGCGAACTCGGCGGCTGCGGCACCGTCCGCGGGCGGGCTGGGCGCGACCGCGCTCGCCGGGGCCGGCACCGGTACAGCCGCGACGGATCCGTCGTTCGGGCTGGGCGGCCTGCTGAGTAACAGCGGAATCCTGGCGGCCATGCAGGGCGCCAATATCGGTTCGGCCACATCCGAATTCACCGGCCTGGGCAAGGGCTACATCTCCGAACCTTCCGGCGTCATATCCGGTTCGGTTGCCCCCATGCAAGCGGGCCTGGTCAACCAGACCGCACCGGCGGGCATCGCAGCGCCCGCGGGATTCGCAACGCCCGCGGCGACACCGGTTTCGGCGGGCGTGGGGCAGGCATCCTCGGTCGGAGGACTGTCCGTGCCGCCCAACTGGGCGGGTGAAACCGCGCCGGTCTCCGGCACCGCCCGCGCGACGCTGGCCGGTGCGGGCTGGACCGCCGCGGCACCACACAATCCACCGGTGACCACTGTGCCCGCCGGGCTGCCTGCGCTGGCTTCCGCTGAGCGCGGCGGCTTCGGCTTCGGCACCCCGCGCTACGGCGTCAAACCCACCGTGATGCCACGCCCGGCGGTGGTGTAGCGCGGGGGTAGCCGACTGCCCAACCAAAACCAAACCGACTCGTGCGGAAGGGATTGACGAAATGGATTTCGGAACATTGCCCCCGGAGATCAACTCGGCACGGATTTACGCCGGCCCGGGGGTAGGCCCAATGATGGCCGCTGCGGCGGCGTGGAGCGCGCTGGGCGGCGAACTGGCGACCACCGCGTCGTCTTATGAGTCGGTGATCTCCATGCTCGCCGACGAGGAGTGGCGGGGCTCGGCGTCGGCGGCGATGGCAGCCGCCGTCCGGCCGTTCGTGGCGTGGCTCAACACCACCGCCGCCGCAGCGGAACGGGCGGCCGGCCAGGCCATGGCCTCGGCGGCTGCCTACGAAGCCGCGTTCGCGATGACGGTGCCCCCGCCGGTGATCGCGGCAAACCGAGCTCAGTTGGCGGTGCTGGCGGCCACCAACTTCCTGGGCCAGAACACCGCGGCGATCGCAGCCACCGAAGCGCTCTACGGCGAGATGTGGGTGCAAGACGCCATCGCCATGTACGGCTATGCGGCGTCGTCAGCGCGGGCCGGGGTATTGCAGCCGCTGACGTCGCCGACGCCGAACACCAACCCGGTCGGGTTGGCCGGCCAAGCCGGAGCGGTCGCCCATGCTGCGGCCGGTAGCACCCAGAACGGATTGTCCCAGTTGGTCGCCGGGCTGCCCAGTGCGGTGCAAACCCTTTCCTCACCGCTGGCCGGGTCGGCCGCACTGCCCGCCCAGTCCGGCTTGGGTGACTTCCTGTCGAATTTCATCAACTCGACGCAGAACGTCGGACTCTACAACGCGATCCAGACCTATGGCGCTGCCCTCGGCAATGCCGGCTTCTGGCACCTGTTTGCCGGTGTGGCAAGTGCCATCGGTGTCGGGTCGGAAGGAGTGGCAGCCGGCGGCGGTGCCGTTCTGGTCGACGCCGCCGCGGCACCGGTCGGGTCGGCAGCCGTTGGCGCGGCTCCCGTGCTGGCCAGTGCGGGCCAAGCGGGCGCGGTCGGCGGGCTGTCGGTGCCCGCCGGTTGGCAGGCAGCCACCCCCGCGGCCAGCGCCCCGGCCACGCTGGCAAGTACCGGCTGGACTGCCGCCGCCGAAGAAACCTCGGGAATGACCACCGTACCGGCCGGAATGCCGGCGATGGCCTCGGCGAGCGGGCGCGGCGGCTATGGCTTCGGCACCCCGCGCTACGGCTTCAAGCCGACGGTCATGACCCGGCCCGTCGTCGCCGGGTGAAAGGCGCCCTGACGCGCCGGCCCCGACGCGCCGCGCTGATGGATGATGGTCAGATGAGCGTCATCGGCCAACGCCAACAACAAGCGGAGCTGCGCATCTATCTGGGCGCGGCGCCCGGTGTCGGCAAGACCTACGCGATGCTCGACGAGGCGCACCGCCGGATGGAACGCGGTGCCGATGTGGTCGCGGCGGCGGTCGAAACGCGGGACCGCCCCAAAACCGCGGCGCTGCTTGATGGAATCGAGGTGCTCGGCTCGAATTCCGAGCTCGATGTCGACGCGGTGCGGGCGCGACACCCGCAGGTGGCGCTGATCGACAATCTCGCACACACCAACCCGCCGGGTAGCCGCAACCATAAGCGCTGGCAAGACATTCAGGAGTTACTCGACGCAGGCATCACCGTGATCTCCACAATCAATGTTGAACAGCTGGAAAGCCTCAGCGACGTCGTCACCGAAATCACCGGAATCGAAAGCCAAGAGACCGTACCCGACTTCGTGGTAAGGCAGGCTGCCCAAGTCGAGCTGGTTGATATTGCGCCAGAAGCGCTGCGGCGCAGATTGTCCCACGGCAATATCTACCCGCCGGAACGGGTCGACGCTGCGATGTCTAACTACTTTCGCGGCGAAACCCTCACCGCGTTACGGGAATTGGCGCTGCTATGGCTGGCCGACCAAGTGGATGCGGCCCTGACGAAATATCGCACACAACAAAAGATCTCCGACACCTGGGAGGCACGTGAACGCGTCGTGGTTGCTGTCACCGGCGGCCCCGAATCGGAGACCTTGATCCGTCGGGCGGCTCGAATCGCATCGAAATCCAGTGCTGAGCTGATGGTGTTGCATGTGCTGCGGCATGACGGACAGTCCGGCCTCTCGGCAACCCGGATGGGCGAGATCCGCGAGTTGGCGGTCAGCCTCGGCGCCTCGCTGCACACGGTGGTCGGCGACGATGTCCCCAGCGCGCTACTCGATTTCGCCCGCGACGCCAACGCCACTCAGTTGGTGATCGGCACCTCCAGGCATTCGCACTGGACGCGGGTCTTCGACGAAGGCATCGGAGCAACGGTGGTGCAGCGCTCCGGCCGGATCGATGTGCACCTCGTCACCCACGAGGAATCTCGACGCCGCTTCCGCGCGGTACGGATCTCGCCGCGGGAACGGCGTGTTGCGCCTTGGCTGGCAGCGCTGGTTGTCCCGTCGGCTGTCTGCGCGATCGTGGTGGGCTGGTTGGACCGATTGCTCGACACCGAGGGCGAAAGTGCGCTGTTTTTCGTCGGCGTGCTGGTGGTCGCCCTGCTCGGCGGCATAGCGCCGGCGGCGCTCTCGGCGCTGTTGTCCGGCGCTTTGTTGAACTACTTCCTGATCGATCCCCGGCACAGTCTCACCGTCGACGAACCCGACGCCTCCATCACCGAGTTCGTGATGCTGCTGATCGCCGTCGCGGTCGCCGTGCTGGTCGACGGCGCGGCCAAGCGTTCCCGGGAGGCCGGTCGTGCGTCGCACGAGGCGGAACTGTTGACATTGTTCGCCGGGGCGGTACTCCGGGGCGCAGATCCGCAAACCCTGCTGGAGCGGGTCCGGGAAACCTACTCTCAGCGCGCCGTCAGTATCGTGCGCGACCGCAATGGGGCCAGACCGGGCCGGTTCGAACTCGTCGCTTCGGTGGGCGAGAATCCCTGTCTGACAGTTGCTTCCGCCGACACCGCAATCGATATCGGCGACAATGAGTTCTGGATGTTGTTGGCCGGAAGACAATTGGGTGTCCGCGACCGCCGCGTGCTCTCCGCAGTCGCCAAGCAAGCTGCCGGCCTGGTGCGGCAGCGTGAGCTAGCGCAAGAGGCCAGCCGCGCCGAAGCGCTGACGCAGGCCGACGAACTGCGGCGTTCGCTGCTGTCGGCGGTCAGCCACGACCTACGCACTCCGCTGGCCGCAGCCAAGGCGGCGGTGTCCAGTCTGCGCGCCGACGATGTCGACTTCTCGCCGGTCGACACCGCCGAATTGCTGGCCACCGTCGAGGAATCAGTCGACCAACTGACTGCCCTGGTGGGCAACCTGCTGGACTCGTCCCGGCTGGCCGCGGGCGTGGTACGTCCGAAACTCACCAAGGTGTATCTGGAGGAGGTGGTGCAGCGTGCCCTGGTCAGCATCGGCACGCGCACATCGGTATTCGGCCGCGGCAGTATCGACCAGGTCAAAGTGGATGTCGGCGCGACGGTCGCCATGGCCGATGCCGGACTGCTGGAGCGAGTGCTGGCCAACCTGATCGACAACGCGCTGCGGTACGCATCCGACAGCATGGTGCGGGTCAGCGCAAGCCAGGTCGGCGGCCGGGTCCTGATCAATGTGGCCGACGACGGCCGGGGCGTGCCAGACGGTGGTGAAGACCAGTTGTTCGCCGCCTTCCAGCGGATGGGTGATCGCGACAACACCAGCGGCGTGGGGTTGGGACTGTCGGTGGCCCGCGGCTTCATCGAGGCGATGGGCGGCACTATCCAGGCCACTGAGACGCCGGGCGGCGGATTGACCATGGTGGTGGACCTGCTCGCCGCGGTGGAGGGCGCCGCCGATGACTAGAGTGCTGGTGATCGACGACGAGCCACAGATCCTGCGCGCCCTGAAAATCAACCTGTCGGTGCGCGGTTACGAGGTCATCACCGCGGCCACCGGAGCCGGCGCGCTACGGGCCGCTGCCGAACACCGTCCCGACGTGGTGGTCCTCGACCTCGGGCTGCCCGACATCTCCGGCATCGAGGTACTGGCCGGACTGCGTGGTTGGTTGACCGCACCGGTGATCGTGTTATCAGCGCGCACCGACTCTGCGGACAAAGTGGAGGCACTCGACGCAGGCGCGGATGACTACGTGACCAAACCGTTCGGCATGGACGAGTTCCTGGCGCGGCTGCGCGCCGCGGTTCGGCGCAACACCGCCGACTCCGACGGAGACCAGCCGATTATCGAAACGTCGTCCTTCACCGTTGATCTGGCCGCCAAAAAAGTCATCAAGAACGGCAACGAGGTACACCTGACGCCCACCGAGTGGGGCATGCTCGAAATGCTGGTGCGCAATCGCGGCAAACTGGTCGGCCGTGATGAACTGCTCAAAGAAGTGTGGGGCCCGACGTACGCCAAAGAAACGCACTATTTGCGGGTGTATCTGGCACAGCTGCGACGCAAGCTCGAAGACGATGCGTCACGGCCAAAACACCTGCTCACCGAGGCGGGAATGGGCTACCGCTTCGAAGTGTGAGCCGGCTCGTCGCGCCGGTGCTCAGCGCTGATCATGGCGCATGGTTTGAAATTCGCAGGTTTGGATACGCCCTACGGGTAGTCGAGCAAGTGGCTATTACTTCTAGATCCGCAGAACATAACGGAAGGAGTTCGACGTGATGTTCTCCAAGATCGCTCTCAAAACGACGGCGGCCGCTGCCGGTATCGCGACGGCCGGGGTGTTGACCGCAATACCCGCGTTCGCGGACCCGCAAGCCGTCTCGTTTGGCCAGTCGCAAGAGATCCCCAGCCCGGGCGGGGCCATCGATTACACCGTGAAGAACTTGCAGCCCAGCGGCCACAACGACGGCGTCTGGTTCTCCGACGTGACGGCCCGGGCGGTGAGCGGCTCTCCGACCCCGAACATCGCCGACTTCAATGCGCGCGCGGTCAACAGTTCGACCTACGCGGTGATGAAGGGCAACGAGGTGGACGGCCTCCCTAACGCGCCGATCGCACAAGGTAGCCAAAGCAGCGGACGGCTTTACTTCGACGTGAAAGCCGGCACAGCACCCGACAGTGTGGTCTACCGAGATGCCGCTGGTGTCGACAAGGTCGTCTGGAAGGCCGGCTGACCCCGATAGAGCCTCAGCCCACGATGGACAGCGCGATGCCGTCCAAGATGTCGTGTTCGCTGACCACCAGTTCGCTGATGCCGGCTCGCTCGCGTAACAACTGAGCGAGTTCCTGCACGACGATCGCGCCGCCTCCGATCACATCAGCGCGGCCCGGATGCATCGGGCCGAGCGCGGCGCGCTGCGCGCGCGTCATGCCGATCACTCGATGACAAACCCGCATCAGTTGCTGGTAGGTGGTTCGGGACAGGTGAATCGACGCGGCGTCATATCGGGTCATTCCGTGGGCGAGTGCGCTCAGTGTTGTCATCGTCCCGGCAACGCCCACCCAAGTGCGGGCCGAGTCGATGGCGACGACCCGTAGGGCAGCCTCCAGTCGACGGCGCACTTCCCCGCGTGCCTCGGCTACCTCGGTCGAAGTCGGCGGATCGGAGTGTAGGCAGCGCTCGGTCAACCGAACGCAACCGACGTCGGCGGAAAAACTCGCCGACACCCCGCGGCTGGTGTCGCCGAGCACGATCTCGGTGGAACCGCCACCCAAATCCACCACAACGAATGGTTCATCGGCACAATCCAGTTCGCCCACCGCGCCGCGAAAAGACAGTGCCGCCTCCTCTTCGCCGCTAATGACCTCGGCGACCGCTCCGGGAACCGCGCAACCCAGTACGTCAGCGGTCATTGCGAAAAACTTCTCGCGGTTGGCCGCGTCTCGAGCAGCCGAGGTGGCGACCATCCGCACGCGGCGAACACCGTGGGCGGCCAGCACAGTTGTGTAATCCGCCAGTGCGGCGCGAGTTCGTGCCAACGCTTCCGAGGTGAACCCGCCGGTCGCGTCGACACCCTGCCCTAGCCGTACAATCCGCATCTCACGGTGCAGGTCACGCAGACGCCCATTCACCGCCTCGGCGATCAATAGCCGAATCGAATTGGTTCCGCAGTCAATCGCCGCCACCTTGGCAGGCCGACTCATGTCCACTGCCCCGCCGCCAGGATTCCGTCTGTTTCTAACTGCAGATCGGAGTCTGCCGCCAACAACGCCAATGCTTGATCGCCGAACGGGTTCACCCCGCGGCCTTTCGCCAGTGCGTGCGCGACCAACGCGTGCAGGCATTTCACCCGTTCGGGCATGCCGCCTGCCGAGATGTCCATCCCCAACGGTTCGATCGCGTCCCGCTCAGCCAGATACAACTCGTGGGCTCGCCGATATGCGTCGGTCAGTTCGGGATCTTGGCGCAACCGCTCAGTCATCTCGGCCATCAGCCCCGCCGACTCCAACCTGCTCACCGCGGCGGTCAGCGTCGGATGCGTCAGGTAATACAGAGTCGGAAAAGGCGTCCCGTCAGGCAGTTTCGGTGCCGTCTTCACCACACCGGGTGCACCGTTAGGGCATCGATAGGAGACCTCGAGCACTCCGCGGGGATCTCGGCCCAGTTGCCGCTCCACCGCGTCGAGGTCGGCCCGATCAATCACCTGGGATAGCCGGGGCCGGTGGCGCATGCGCCGAAGGCAGGCCATGGGGAGCATCGGCAATGGTGTGCCACAGCGCGGCATACCAGGGCTCGCCGCTGGGTGCCGCCATGGTTGGGTCCCACGGCTGAGCAGGAACATCCACGGCCGGTGGTAACTGAACCTGATAGGGGATCTCGCCGGGCATTACGAAACCCAGCCGTTCGCGGGCTTCCGCCTTGATGTGAGCCGGATCGGCCAACCTGGCCTGCTGCTGCTGCAGGTCAATGATCTGTTGCCGCAGCGTGGCTTCGAGCTTGGCCTGCTGCTTCATTTCGGTGTGTTGCGCGAAGAAGGTACGCACCGGTCCGGCGATAGTCAGCGTCAACACGCACACCATCGTCGCCAGGATCGCCGCCCGCCGCGCGGTAAAGCCGACCCGCAACTCGGATCGCCGCTCCGCTGCGGCCACGATCGACCGCTTGATCGGATGCAGCAGCCGTTCCGGTTCCGCCCGAGGCCCGGTCGACCCTCGCCGGGGAACCGCCGACCGGCGTGGGCCGCCCCGGCCGCCCGGCCCGGCCCGGCCCGGCCGCGAAGCCGCGGTACGCCGCTTCGGCTCGGACCGTTTGGAGGCGGACATCCGGCGCCCTCAGTTTCCCTGTTTGGTCTCCGGCGCATAGCGCGGAAACGCCAAGTCACCGGCATAACGGGCGGCGTCGCCGAGAACTTCTTCGATCCGCAGCAGCTGATTGTATTTAGCCACCCGCTCGCTACGGGCCGGCGCACCGGTCTTTATCTGTCCACTGCTGGTCGCCACCGCCAGATCGGCAATGGTGGTGTCTTCGGTCTCGCCGCTGCGATGGCTGATCATGGTGCGGTACCCACTGTGGTGGGCAAGGGTGACCGCATCCAACGTCTCGGTCAGGGTGCCGATCTGGTTGACTTTGACCAGCAAGGCATTTGCCGCGCCCTTGTCGATGCCCTCTTCGAGCCGTTCGGGATTGGTGACGAACAAGTCGTCGCCGACGACCTGCACCCGGTCGCCGATCTCGGCGGTCAGCGCCACCCAACCGTCCCAATCATCCTCGGCCAGTGGGTCTTCGATCGACACCAACGGATAGCTGCCGAGCAGCTGAGCGTAGAACTCGGTCATCTCGGCGGCGCTGCGTGCTCGGCTCTCAAAGCGATAACCGGAATCGCCGTAGAACTCGGTGGCCGCGGCGTCGACGGCCAGCGCAACATCGACACCGGGTCTGAGTCCGGCGGCTTCGATAGCTTCGCTGATCAGATCGAGGGCCGCGGTGGTGCCCGCTACGTCCGGGGCGAAGCCGCCCTCATCGCCCAACCCGGTGGACAGGCCCTGCTTTTTCAGCACCGACTTGAGCGCGTGATACACCTCAGCGCCCCAGCGCAACGCCTCGGCGAAGTTGGCCGCCCCGATCGGGGCGACCATGAACTCCTGAATGTCGACGCCGGTGTCGGCATGCGCACCACCGTTGAGGATGTTCATCATCGGTACCGGCAGGATGTGTGCGTTCGGCCCACCCAGATACCGGAACAGCGGCAGGTCGGCGGACTCCGCGGCCGCCTTGGCCGCCGCCAACGAGACGCCGAGCATCGCGTTGGCGCCCAACCGCGATTTGTCCGGGGTGCCGTCCAGATCCACCAGCTCCTGGTCAAGCAGTCGCTGATCATCAGCGCTGAGCCCGATCACGGCCGGGGCGATCTCATCGAGGACGGCGGCCACGGCCTGCTTCACGCCCTTGCCGCCGTAGCGAGCGTCACCGTCGCGTAACTCAACGGCCTCATGCTCACCGGTCGAGGCGCCCGATGGCACCGCCGCCCGGGCGAACGTCCCGTCAGCCAGGGCGACCTCGACTTCGACTGTCGGGTTACCGCGGGAATCGAGAATTTCACGAGCTCCGACCTGCTCGATGATGGGCACTGGGTTCTCCTTGGGTTTGTGGCCGTCGACAGCCTATCCGCAGCCTAATGCGAATCCGTCGGGGTCAGAGCGGATGACCCGCCGCGTATGCGGTGGCCCAATCTCGGACGCTGCGGGCGTATATCTCCGAATGGTTATACGCCATCAGAGCGGTCATCCATCCCCTCGGCGTGGCGAGATCTTTTCCGCGCCAGCATAAGTAGCCGGCCGCCGACAGCGCGGCATCGTCGATGTTGTCCGGGCTGACAACCCCGTCGTTGTTCGCGTCAACGCCGTACAGTCGCCAGGTTTCCGGAATGAATTGCATCGGCCCCATCGCGCGAACCACACCGTCGTCATCGGCCAAGTCAACCTGCTCGCTCTCGACGATCCGCAGCGTTCCACCGGAGCCGTCCAGGCGCACGCCCCGGATCGGCGGATAGGCATCGCCGTTGCGCGCCAGAATGGCGTGGCTGTACGTGCCGTGGTGGCTTTCGATCTGTCCGATGGCGGCCAACGTGGTCCAGGCAATATGGCAGTTGGGATTCTCCACCTCGGCTACTCGGGCGGCATAGGCATAGGCCTCCAGCGCGGTGACCGGGATCTTCAACGCCGGGGCACGCTTGGCCGCCCACGCGTGCAGCTGCTCGGCGGGTCGGCCCTTGGTCAGGTGTGTGTTGACCGGAGGCACCGCGTCGCCCGCCGGTGGCGGCACCCCCTCCGGGATCAGGCTGCCCAGCCGCCAGCTACAACTGGACGCCAGCAGCAGCGCGGTTGCAGCTATCACGGCCCCCACCCGCAGCCAACGTACCGCCGACACCGCACTCCCCTGCATCATCTGATCTGCGACCATCGTCTCACTGACGGAAACCGGTACACCTGTTCTATCCGCGTTCTGGGCCGACGAAACCCGGTTGCCAGCGCGGACGGAGGTGTTTGCCGCAGCTAACCGGTCAGGTCGTCGCGCTCAGGGTCAGCCAGCAAGGCATCGCGGGCCCGGGCCACCCGGGACCGGATGGTGCCCACCGGGCACCCGCATACCGCCGCGGCGTCGTGGTAGCTCAGACCGAACAGCTGGGTCAACAACAGCGCCTCGCGCTGCTCGGTACCGAGATGGGCGATCATCGTGGTCACTTCGACCAGGTCTTCGAATCCCCTGGCCGGCCGGTCGCGGTGCAGCAGCTGTTCCGGGTCGGCACCGTGGGCCGTGCGCGGGCGGGACCGCAGGTAGCGGATGTGGTCGGCGACCACCCGGCGGGCAATGGCCAACAGCCAGGTCCGAGCACTGGAACGTCCGGAGAACCGGGGGATCGCCCCGAGCGCCCGCAGGAAGGTTTCCTGGGTCAGGTCATCGGCGCTGGCGCCGTCGCACAGGTAGGCCACGAACCGCCATACGTCGTGCTGGGTGGCTTTGATGAACGCCTCCAGCGCGGCGGTGTTGCCGCGCGATGCAGCCAGGGCGAGGGCGGTAACGGAATCGTCGTTGCAGCCGCCTTCGGCACCCGCCATGACCATCCACCTTAAACTTGACGACCCCGCTAGTTTACGACGCAGTGTCGTAGTCGGTGCCGGGGGGACGCCGGTGTCCCGGCTGACCGGCCGCAGCCGCGGCCGACGCCCGCCGCGGGCGTCGCCGATCGGGTGCGGGCGGCCATCCGGTTCGGCCGCGGCCGCGGCGGTTCGCCTCGACCCGGCCCGCTCGCGCGCGACCAGCACGGTGAACACCAAACCCACCAGCACCGGCAGGTGACTGAGTATTCGCGCCGCGGTCACCTGCCCGCTGTGCGCGTCGACCACCACATAACCAACCAACGCCACCGAGAACACCCCGGCGATGGCAGCGACACCGGTCGCCGCGGCGGGCCAGATGCCAGCGGCGATCATCGCTCCGCCCAACGCCAGCAGCCACGCTGTGGACTCATGCAGCAAATGAGCGCCGGTGGCCGCGCCGTGCCCGTGCGCGGACACCATGCCGAAATCCACGCCGGCGATCTGCGCCAGCGCCACCACCACTTGGAAGATGCCGACCACGATCAGCGCCGGACGCCGGTAGCCGACAGCCCATCGCCGCAGCCGGCGACGTTTCGAGGTGATCGGAGTAACACCGGCCGCCGTCAGGATCTGTTCGGCCAGATCCGGACCGTAACCGCCCTCGATCCCGGCACTCATAACGGCCAGTCGACGAGTCTGGGCAGCCGCGCCCACCAGCCAGCTGCGACAGCTGCGACAGCCGGCCAGATGCGCATCGATCTGCTGCGCGGGAACCTGCTGCTGCTCGCCGTCGAGCAGCGCGGACAGCGTTTCACGCACAACCTGGCAGCGCATACCGATATCGTCGCGCATCCCCCGCCGGTACACAAAAGGTCGGCGCGGTGGAACCGAACGGGCCCAAGGACCGACCACTGTCTGTGAGCTATGCGATCAGCGCGCCAGTCTGGCTGGCCTCGCCGCCGGAGGTGCATTCGGCGTTGCTCAGCAGCGGCCCCGGTCCCGGAGCTTTCCTGGCCGCGGCCGAGGCATGGTCCTCGTTGAGTGCCGAATACACCTCAGCGGCAGAAGAACTCAGTGCACTGCTGGGCGATGTGCAGCCCGGTGTGTGGCAAGGCGCCAGCGCGGAACGGTACGCGGCGGCACACCTACCGTATCTGAGCTGGTTGTCGGAGAACGCCGCGAACAGCAGCAGGACCGCCAACCTGCATTCCGCGGCGGCCGGCGCCTACGGCACCGCGCTGGCCAGTATGCCCACCCTGGCCGAACTCGCCACCAACCACGCCGTGCACGCCGCGTTGGTGGCCACGAACTTCTTCGGCGTCAACACCATCCCGATCGCGGTCAACGAAGCCGACTATGCGCGGATGTGGGTCCAGGCCGCCGAAACGATGGACGCCTACCAGGCCGTCGCCGAATCGGCTCTGGCTTCCGTACCGGCGGCCACACCTGCACCGCCGATTCTGGCCCCGGCCGCCGAAGCGACCAGCCCGGCGGCGAACGCCAACTCGTCCTGGCAGGACCAGCTGACCGCTCTGCTCGGCCAGTACACCCACAACTTCGCCTGGCCGCTGGGCAAGGCGCTATACCCGGACGGCTGGCCCATCGACGCGATGGGCTTCACCAGCTCGCTCAGCTCGGCGTTGACGTCCATCCCGGGAATGACTCCGGCACTGGCCAGTGCGATCGCCTGGGCCACCTTTCATACCCTGATGCTGTTTTGGCCGCTGGTGCAGGTCGCGCCGCAGTTGCTGGTCGCCGTCGGCCCGGCGGTGACAGCCGCGGCGACGGCCGGGCTGTCCGGACTGTCCGGACTGGCCGGGTTGTCGGGGCTGGCCGGGACGGCGGGCGAGGCCGGCGTCGCTCCGCTGCTAACGGGTGATGCGCCGACGGCTGCGGCCACACCCACCGCTATCGCACCTGCGGCAGCCCAGGCGTCGACCGGCACTCTCGGGCCATGCGAATGCGTAACCGCGCCTGCGGGTCCGCCCAGTCCGGTAGCGGCCGGCCCGCCGCCCGCGGGGCCGGCCGCCGGTGGCGCCGGGGGTGGCTTCGCCCCGACCACCGCCACGACCGGTTGCTTTTACCTGGTAAGCACCTCCGAATCAGCGGCGCAGCGATCCAGCGGCAGTCGCCGGTCGTACGGCGCTGACGAGGCGACACCGGACAACGCCGCGATGGCTGCCGCGGCGGATTCGGTCCCCGGGCGACAACGGGCCGGTCGGCGGCGTCGACCGGTGGCCGAACGCGGCTACCGAAACGAGTTCATGGACCTGACCGTCGAACTCAATCCCAGCCGGGGTCACCCACCGGTCCCCTCAACGACGGCATCCGGCCAGGGCGCCGGGCCGATGGGATTCGCCGGAGCGGTGACCACATCGCGGATCCGCCGCGCGGCGGGACTGGCCACCTGGACCGATGACCAGTTGAGCGACGGCCCGATCGAGCCGATGTTGCCGGGCGGCTGGGCGGACGACCGCACCGGGCCAGCCCGGCTTCCTCAGTCGGCTTCGACGTGACCGCGCTGACCGCCCGGCACCTGCGGGCCGACCAGCTCGGGCGGCCAATTGGCGCGCCACTCTTTTTCGCCGATCGGATCAGCTGGGACGACGCCGAACTCTTCTGCAACGTCGTCACCGCGGCGCTGAGCGGCAATGGCCCGTTCTGCGCTGCGCACCTTGTCCATGAACTCCAATACTGCCGTGCGCAAGGCAGTTTCGGCATCCACCTCGGCGGAAACGGTGACGCTGGTGATCTCGTCCGGGACCAATTCCGTCGGTAGGCCGGCGCTACTGACTCGTTGCAGCACCTTGTGGGCCAGTGCCAGTGCCGGCTGGCCGGTCGGCACGTCATCCAGGATGGACCGGGCTCGTATTGCCCGGTTGGCCTGCTTCTCCCGCGCTTTGCGCTCTTCCCACTGCGCCAGTTGGTCATCCAGTGAAATCTCCTGGCCGGCTAGTACCGCCGGCACCCGGTTGGCGAGTTTGCGCAGCAGCGCATCGGCGACGTCGTCGATGGTGAACGGATGCTCTGACGCCTCCTCGGCGATGCGGGCGTGGAACAACACCTGCAGCAACACATCGCCGAGTTCCTCGCGTAGCTCGTCGGCGTTGCCGCCGCGCACCGCGTCGAACAGCTCATAGGTCTCTTCCAGCAGGAAGCGGCGTAACGAGTCGTGCGTCTGTTGGCTCTCCCACGGCCCGGCGGCGCGCAGCCGATCCATTATCGCCACGGCGTCGACCAAACGTTCCCCGGGTTGCGGCGCCGGCGCCGCGATCAGCGGCTCGCCGGCGGCCATCCGCGCGGCAACCGCTGGGTGATCCGGGTCGGACGACAGCAGCACCGGAGCATCGGCGCCGGAGTGCACCGGTCGGGCCGCCGGCAGCGACCATGGGACCGCAATCGGCATCTCTTCGGTGTATGCCACCGTCCCAGCCAGCAGGCTAATCGCTTCGACCGGGATCAGTGACGGCCGGCGTGGATCGACCAGGACGACGGTCACCTCGGCCACTCCGATCGGCCGGCGTGCGGCCGCTCCGCCATCCGGGCTTCGCCGGCATCATCGCCGTCGGCGCAAGACATCGTGGTCGACGCTCCTCACCGGGTCTGGGCCGCCGATGCAGTGGCCGGAACAAGATCGGTTATATCAACCTTGCCCTGCTGCTTATCGGCCAGCGCCGAAACCAGGTCGGCCACCATCTGAACCAGGTCGAGGTCACGGATCCGCGGTGCCTCGATGGTCGAGCCACCGGTATCGACCCGGGGGATCGGAACCTGAACGGTGGCTGTGGTCGCGCGGTAGTGCGCGCCCGGGTAGAGCCGCTTCAGCTTCACCTGGGCCGAGTCCGGCAGGGTCAACGGGGTCAGCCGCAGCGTGGTCGCCGAGATCGCGGTGACTTCGGTGATGCCCGCGGCCCGGCACAGCAACCGCAGTCGGGCCACTGCGACCAGTCGGCGGGCCGGCTCAGGCAGTGGGCCGTACCGGTCGGTCAACTCGTCGACCACCGCACCGACGGCGGCGGCGTCACCGGCGGCGGCCAACCGTCGATACGCCTCCAGCCGGAGCCGGTCGCTATTGATGAAATCCGGCGGCAGGTTGGCGTCCACCGGCAAGTCGATCCGCACATCCTTGGGTTCGGTGGCATTGACCGTATCGCCCCGGTAGGCCGCTCGATAAGCTTCGATGGCCTCGCCCACCAGCCGTACGTACAGGTCGAAGCCCACACCGGCGACGTGCCCGGATTGTTCGACACCGAGCACGTTGCCCGCGCCGCGGATCTCCAGGTCTTTCATCGCCACCGCCATCCCGGCGCCCAGCTCGTTGTTCTGCGCGATCGTCGCGAGTCGGTCATGGGCAGTCTCGGTCAGCGGCGAATCCCCGGGGTACAGAAAGTAGGCGTAGCCGCGTTCCCGGCCGCGGCCGACCCGGCCGCGCAGCTGGTGCAGCTGAGCCAGTCCGAAGGTGTCGGCGCGCTCGACGATGAGCGTGTTGGCATTGGAGATGTCCAGACCGGTTTCCACGATGGTGGTGCACACCAAGACGTCGTATTCCCGCTTCCAGAATCTCTGCACGGTGGTTTCCAGCAGTTCCTCGGGCATCTGGCCGTGCGCGACGGCGACCCGAGCCTCCGGGACCAGGGCGCGCACCCGCGCGGCCGCCTCTTCGATGGAGCTGACCCGATTGTGCACGTAGAAGACCTGCCCGTCGCGCAGCAGCTCCCGCTTTAACGCCGCGGCAACCTGTTTATCGTCCCGCGGGCCGACATAGGTGAACACCGGGTAGCGGTCCTCGGGCGGCGTCAAGATCGTCGACATCTCCCGGATGCCGGCCAGGCTCATCTCCAAGGTGCGCGGGATCGGCGTTGCGCTCAGCGTCAGCACGTCGACATCTGCGCGCAAGCTCTTGATGTGTTCTTTGTGTTCGACACCGAACCGCTGTTCTTCGTCGACGATGACCAAGCCCAGGTTTTTCCAGGTCACACCGGTCTGCAACAACCGATGGGTGCCGATCACGATGTCGACAGTGCCGTCGGCCAGCCCGTCGATCACCGCCCGTGACTCTTTGGCGTCGGTGAACCGGGACAGGCCTTTGAGCCGCACCGGGAAGCCGGCCATCCGGGAAGTGAAGGTCTGCAGGTGCTGGTCGGCCAGCAACGTGGTGGGCACCAGCACGGCGACCTGCTTGCCGTCCTGGACCGCCTTGAACGCCGCCCGCACCGCGATCTCGGTCTTGCCGTAGCCGACGTCGCC
>CAZPZQ010000045.1:0-16176 GCA_964590745.1 uncultured Mycobacterium sp.
CGCCTGGAAATTCCGTAACGCCGTGCCCGAGCCTGCGCTGGCCGCACTGCTGGACACGGTTACCGCTGACGACCCCTACGTGGCCGCCAAAGACGCCGATGCCATCCTGATCCTCACCGAGTGGCCGGATTTCACCGAACTGGACTGGGAGAGCATCAGTCGCTGCGCGGCCGGCGGGGCAGTAGTGGTGGACACCCGTAACGTGCTCGATTCCCGGGCGGTGAGCCGCGCCCAGCTGACCTGGCTGGGCAACGGCACCCCGCGCGGCTACTAAACTCTTGCCAACCCCGCTCAGGCGCTCAGACGTTGAGTCAGCAGCGACTTGCCTTCTTCGGCACCTTTCCGGCTGGCGTTTTGGGCCCGTCGAAACAAGTCGGCCGATTCGGAGTCGCCGGTGCGCTCGGCATCAGCGATGTAGGTGTCCAGCCGCAGCGCATTGTCGAGGCAGGACTCGACGAACCAGATGAGGTTGTAGTCGCGGTCCTTGGTTCCGGTGACCTGACCGGTTTCGGTGGTCTTCATGTCGGCCATGTCGCCTCCCATCTGTTGTTGCTTTTCCGGGTCGCGGGTGGGCTACCCGCCGACGGCCGGCATTAACCACGATTAGCCGCTGGGACGGCGGGTATCTCTGCATGATGACGAGGTTCGGTTATGCGTTGTCCTGCGAAGAGTTCTCCCCCGACGAGTTGGTCCGCCAGGCGGTTCGGGCGGAGCAGGCCGGATTCGAGGCACTGTGGATTTCCGACCACTTTCATCCGTGGATGAATCGGCAGGGCCACAGCCCGTTCGTGTGGTCGGTGATCGGGGCGCTGTCCCAGGCGTGTGGGCTGCCGGTCACCACCGCCGTCACCTGTCCGATCATCCGGATCCACCCGGCGGTGATCGCCCAAGCGGCGGCCACCTGCGCGGCCCAGCTCGACGGGCGTTTCGTTCTGGGGGTGGGCACCGGCGAGGCGTTGAACGAACACGTCACCGGTCAGCGCTGGCCGCCCGCGGCCGTGCGGCGCGACATGCTCGCCGAGGCGATATCGGTGATCCGTGAGCTGTTCACCGGGCGGCAGGTCAGTCATCATGGCCGCTATTTCACCGTGGAGAACGCCCGGCTCTACACCCTTCCCGCGACACCTGCCCCGATCTACGTTTCCGGATACGGGCCGCGCTCGGCGCGGCTGGCCGGTTGCCTCGGCGACGGTTACCAATGCAGTATGCCGGCAGCCGAGCTGGTGGCCGAGTTCCGCGACGCGGGCGGGGCCGGCAAGCCCACCCAGGCCGGGCTGAAGGTGTGCTATGCGTCCAGCAAAGAAGACGGCGTACGCACCGCGCACACGGTATGGCCCAGCGAGCAGCTGCCCGGTGAGCTGGGCCAGAATTTGCCCACGCCCACCCATTTCGAGCAGGCATCCACCCTGGTTACCGCCTCGGCGGTGGAGCAGGCGGTACCGTGCGGCCCAGACGCCAAGCCATACGTGGACCGGATCCGGGAGTTCGTCGATGCCGGTTTCGACGAAGTCTATCTGCAGCAGATCGGGACGGATCAAGACGGGTTTTTCGAGTTCTGGACGTCCGAGCTCGCAGCGGATCTGGCGGACCGAGGCAGGTGATCATGGCCGCGACAAAAGTGCCGGGAGCCGCGCGCTACCTGCCGGAGGATCATTCGCTACGGTCGCTGCGGGAGGCCGCCGGTCAGTGTCGCGGCTGCACGCTGTATGAGAAGGCGACTCAAACGGTCTTCGGGGAAGGCCGGCGCGGCGCCCGGTTCATGTTGATCGGGGAACAGCCCGGCGACCAAGAGGACCGCCAAGGCCACCCGTTCGTCGGCCCAGCCGGCCGGCTCCTGGCCCGCGCCCTCGACGACGCGGGCATCGAACCGGAACACACCTACCAGACCAACGCGGTCAAACACTTCAAGTTCACCCGCAAGGAAGGCAAGCGGCGAATACACCAGAAGCCCAGCCGCACCGAGGTGGTGGCGTGCCGGCCCTGGCTGATCGCCGAGATTGAAGCAGTGCGCCCACGGCTGATCGTCTGCCTGGGAGCCACTGCTGCGCAGTCGCTGCTCGGCCCCGCGTTCCGGGTCTCTGCCCATCGCGGCGAGCTGCTCGATCTACCCGATGAGGCCGGGGTACCGATCCACCCGCTGGTGGTGGCCACCGTGCATCCATCGGCGGTGCTCCGCGACCGCACTGATCGGCGAGAGGCCTACCGATGGTTCGTCGGCGACCTGCGCAACGCCCGCAGCGCCGCCGACGAAGAAAACCGGACAGCGGTGTGAAGCGGCTGGCGGTAGGTGGTTTTCCGGCTCCGGGTGGGTAAACCCTCGATCGAGACGTCCGGGAGCGACTTGGGAGAAGAGGTGTGCTATGGCCAGTGCGTTGGTTTCTGACTTTGTGCTGGAACGACTGCGTGACTGGGAGATCGACAAGGTTTTCGCCTACGCCGGCGACGGAATCAACGGTCTGTTGGCCGCTTGGGGGCGCGCTGACAACGACCCCAAGTTCGTGCAGGCCCGCCACGAAGAAATGTGTGCGTTCGAAGCCGTCGGCTACGCCAAGTTCAGCGGCCGGTTAGGGGTGTGCGCCGCAACCTCGGGGCCGGGCGCGATCCACCTGCTCAACGGTCTTTATGACGCCAAGCTCGACCGGGTGCCGGTGTTGGCGATCATCGGGCAGACCAACCGCAGCGCGATGGGCGGCTCGTATCAGCAAGAAGTTGACCTGATGAGCCTATTCAAAGACGTGGCCAGTGAGTACGTGCAAATGGTCACGGTGCCCGAACAGCTGCCCAACGTGCTGGACCGCGCCATCCGCACCGCACTGGCCAAGCGCACCGTGACGGCCGTCATCATCCCCGCCGACGTGCAGGAACTCAACTACTCGCCGCCGACACACGAGTTCAAGATGGTGCCGTCCAGCCTGGGCTTCGAATGGCCGGAGATCGGGCCGGCCCGAGACGGGCTGCAGCGCGCTGCCGACGTGCTCAATGCCGGAGAGCGGGTCGCCATGTTAGTCGGCTGCGGTGCGAAAGGGGCGGTGGACGAAGTCACCGAACTCGCCGAGTTACTCGGCGCCGGGGTGGCCAAAGCGCTGTTGGGCAAGGACGTGCTCTCCGATGAGTTGCCCTGGGTCACCGGCTCCATCGGCCTGTTGGGCACCCGGCCCAGCTACGAACTGATGCGCGACTGCGACACGTTGTTCACCATCGGCTCAAGCTTCCCCTACACGCAGTTCCTGCCCGGGTACGACCAGGCGCGGGGCGTGCAGATCGACATCGACCCGGCTCTGATCGGGATGCGCTACCCGAACGAGGTCAACCTGGTCGGCGACGCCGCGGCAACGGCGCGTGCGTTGATCCCACTGATCCAGCGCAAGTCCGACCGGTCGTGGCGCGAAACCATCGAAAAGAATGTCGCACGCTGGTGGGAAACCATGGCGATGGAGGCCGACGTGGCGGCCGACCCGATCAACCCGATGCGGCTCTTCGCCGAACTGTCGCCCAAACTGCCGAACAACGTGATCGTCACCGCCGACTCCGGGTCAGCCGCCAACTGGTATGCGCGCCAGCTGAGGTTCCGCGGCGACATGCGTGGTTCACTGTCGGGCAACCTAGCCACCATGGGACCCGGCATGCCCTATGCCATCGGCGGGAAGTTCGCCCACCCGGACCGTCCGGTGATCGTGTTCACCGGCGACGGGGCGATGCAGATGAACGGGATGGCCGAACTGATCACCGTCGCCCACTATTGGGAGGAGTGGGCCGATCCGCGGCTGATCGTGGCGGTGTTGCACAACAACGACCTCAATCAAGTGACTTGGGAGATGCGCGCGATGGCCGGTGCGCCGAAATTCCCAGAGTCACAGACTATTCCGAGCGTAGATTTCGCTGGTTTCGCAGCCAGCCTCGGCTTGGGCGCGGTCACCCTGACCGATCCCGATCAGATCGCGCCGGCCTGGGACCAGGCGTTGCAGGCCGACCGGCCGACACTGCTCGACGTACACTGCGATCCCAACGTTCCACCGGTGCCGCCGCACGCCACTTTCGACCAGATGAAATCCGCGGCCACGGCCGTGCTCAAAGGTGACGAGGACGCGTTCGGTCTGCTCAAACAAGGCATCAAGGTCAAAGCACAGGAGTTCCTTCCGCGCGGCAAAAGCCGCACATAAGCCCTGCGCTACCCGCCTGTTTGACGCTATCGGCGGTGGGTACACCCACACCGTGACGGCTGGCATCGTCACCGCCTCGGTGTCTCCCCGCGCGGGACGATCCGTTGGCCCGGCTATGCATTAACCGACCGCCACCGACCGCCACCGACCGCAGAAGGAGCAAAACCGATGCCGAAAACCGCCGATTTCATCGTTGACCGGTTACGACAGTGGGGGATACACCGGATCTTCGGCTATCCCGGCGACGGCATTCTGTCTATGCTGGGTGCGCTGGACCGGGCTGGCGGCGACCCGGAACTGATCCAACCCCGGCACGAAGAGATGGGCGCATTCATGGCGTCCGGCCACGCCAAATTCACCGGGGAGATCGGGTGTTGCCTGGCGACGTCCGGCGGCGGGGCGGTGCACCTGTTAAACGGGCTCTACGACGCCAAACTCGACCACCAGCCGGTGGTGGCCATCGTCGGCCAACAGAAAAGAATGTCTCTGGGCGCAGCGTTCCAGCAAGAGATTGACCCGACTTCGCTGTACAAAGACGTCTCGTCGGACTTCGTCCAGACGTGCATGGCGCCGGTGCAGGCACGCCACCTGGTCGACCGGGCCTGCAAGGTGGCGTTGACGAACCGGACGGTGGCCACCATCATCCTGCCGGAGGACGTCGCGGAAGAAGACGCGGTGCCGTCCCCACCTCGCACGCACGGCGCCGTATTCAGCAGCGTCGGCTGGACCAAACCGCGAATGATCCCGCCGCAACCTGAACTGCAAAAGGCCGCTGACATTCTCAACGAGGGCGAAAAGGTGGCGATCCTGGTCGGCGCCGGAGCGGCCGAGGCCGTCGATGAAGTGGTCCAGGCCGCCGAACTGCTGGGCGCCGGGGTGGCCAAGACCTCCCTTGGACGCGCCACCGTGCCCGACGACCTGCCCTATGTCACCGGCCCGATCGGGCTGCTCGGCTCCACCGCCAGCGAAGCCATGATGTCGGGTGCGGACACATTGTTCATGATCGGAAGCAGTTTCCCCTACGCTGAATGGCTGCCCAAAGAAGGCCAATGCCGTGGAGTGGAGATCAACCACGACGGCCGCATGATCGGGGTCCGGTACCCGATGGAGGCCAACCTGGTCGGCGACTCGTTAGATACGCTGGCCGAACTTATCCCGCTGCTCAAACGCAAAGACAACCGATCCTGGCAGTCCAAGATCGAACGCGAGGTTGAGACCTGGTGGCGGGTGCTCGACAAACGGGCCCACGACAAAGCTAAACCGCTCAACCCGGAGTTGGTGGTGCACGAGCTGTCGCAGCGACTGCCGGACAACTCCATCATCACCGCTGACGCAGGCTCGGTGGCCAACTGGTGGGCCCGGCATCTGAAGATGCGACCCGGCATGGCTGCGTCGTTGGCCGGAAACTTGGCCACCATGGGACCCGGCACGCCGTACGCGATCAGCGCCAAACTTGCCCATCCCGGCCGACCGGTGATCGCGTTGGTCGGTGACGGGGTATTCCAAATGAACGGCATGGCGGAAATGATCACCGTCAAGCGGTACAAGGACCGGTTATCCAAGGGCCCGCTGATTTTCTGCGTCTTCAACAACCAAGACCTCAACCAGGTCACCTTTGAACAGCGCGCGATGGGCGGAGAACCGAAGTTCGAGGGCTCCCAACACATCCCCGACGTCCCGTACGCCGAGTATGCCAAGCTGCTCGGGCTCACCGGCATCCGCTGCGACGACCCGGCGACGATCCAGCAAGCCTGGGACCAAGCCTTTGCCGCCAACGGGCCGGTGGTGCTCGAAGTGGTCGTGGATCCAGACGTTCCACCGGTCCCGCCGCACATCAGAAAAGAGTTTGCGGAAAAGACGGCGAAGGCCGTCATGAAAGACCCCGATCGGGTCAGTGTCACCACCAAGGGCGCCAAGCAGAAGATGCACGAGTTCACCGAATCGGCCAAGCAGTCGGTCCGCGACATCCGGGGCAAGGGCCGTGATGAATGAGCCTGCTCGGTAAGTGACCAACCCAGCAGATTCCGGCCCGACCCGACACTCGATTTGTTTCCGGGATGGCTTCGGTTCGCCGGGTCAACGTATCGGTCTGGAAAAGCAGCTACGGCGGCATGTCGCCGGTGAAGTACGCTTCGATGCCGGCACCAAAGCCATGTATGCCAATGACGCGTCGAACTACCGGCAGGTGCCGATCGGGGTGGTTATCCCTAAGACGATCGAAGACGTGGTGCAAACCATCCGGGCGTGCCACGGCTACCGCGCGCCGGTGCTCTGCCGCGGCGGCGGAACCAGCCTGTCCGGGGAAATGCTCAACGTCGCGGTGGTGATCGACTTCTCCAAGTACCTCACCGACATCACAGACATCGACGCCCAGCAGCGGTTGGCTACGGTGCAGACCGGGGTGATCAACGAGCAACTCAACAAAGCGACCGGCGAACATCGGCTGGTCTTCGGCCCAGACCCGTCATCACATTCACGATGCACGCTCGGCGGCAACATCGGCAACAACTCGTGTGGCGTGCACTCCATCCAGGCCCACTTGTATGGCCCCGGACCGCGCACCTCGGGCAACACCCATGCGTTAGAAATCATCACCTATGACGGTGCACGCTTCTGGGTGGGCAACAACGAGGAGAGCAAACTCGACGCTATCATCGCGCAAGGCGGGCGAAAGGGTGCAATCTACGCGGCACTAAAGGAACTGCGAGATAAGTGTGCCGATGACATCCGCAGCGGTTATCCGGACGTCGATGAGCTGCCGCGGCGGGTGTCCGATTATAACCTTGACGAACTGCTGCCGGAAAAGGGCTTCAGCGGCGGAAGACCCACTGCTGCAGGGTCATCGGTGCGAACGTGGGCAACGGCCGACGCCGGTCGATACCGCCGACGGCTTTCGCGATGCGCGCCAGCACCGGGTTCTGGGTGGCGAAGTTCGCCGCTGCCGGCAGCGCACTGGCCAGCCGCGCCGCTTGGTCGATGAACCCAAATGCGTAGGCGTAACGTGGCCGCCACCGCCGCAACGATCGGTAATGGTGGTACAGGAACTCCGACTTGTAGGTGGGGATGTCGACGTTGACCGGGCAGTCGTTTGTGCAGCCTTTGCAAGCCAGACACAAATCCAGCGCGTCGGCTACTTCGCGGGACTGCCGGCCGTCTTTGATCACTTCGCCGCGCAGCATCTCGAACAGCAACCGGGCCCGGCCGCGGGTGGAGTGCTTTTCCTCCTTGGTCACTTGGTAACTCGGGCACATGGTGCCCTGCGCCTCCGGCGCCCGGCACTTGCCAACGCCGACGCAACGCAGCGCCGCATGGGAAAAGTCGCCGTGATCTTCGGGGTAGCCGAATTTCACCTTCGGGCGCGGCGGGTTGTAGTCGGTGCCTAGTTTGAGGTTCTCGTCGAACCGGTCGGAGTCGAAAACCTTGCCGGGATTCATCTTCCATTCCAGATCCCAGATCAGTTTGAATTCCCGCATCGCGTCGATCAATCGCCGCCCGTACTGTTTGCCGAGCAACTCGGCGCGCTGCTGGCCGTCGCCGTGCTCTCCCGACATGGATCCGCCGTACGAAGCGACCAGGTCGTCGGCGGCTGCCATGAGGTGTCGGTAGTTTTCTAGGCCGTCCTTGTGCCGCAGATCGAAGTTGATCCGAGAATGGATGCAGCCCTCGCCGAGATGGCCGTACATTGCGCCGCGCAGGCCGTGTTGAGCGTACAGCCGTTGCAGATCGCGCACATATGCCCCGACCCGCGCCGGCGGAACCGCGGAATCTTCCCAGCCCGGCCAATGGTTTCCGCTGTCTACCGGAAAAGCGGTCGAGCCGAGGCCAGCCTCCCGGATGGCTCACAGCTCCGCGCTGTTGCCGCCGTCTTGCTTGCTGCGCGCCAACGTAATACGGTCACCGCCGTAGCGCTTCTTCGATTTCAGCCAGGCAGCGAACTTGTCGGCCTGAACCGACGCACCACCTGGATCATCCGAGCCGAACGTGGTGGGTGTCGACCTCGTCGACGTCGCGGCAAAACCCCTGGAACTAGGCTGACCAGCAACCGAGCTGCGTACGGTTTGGCGCACCGGCCGCCGGGTACTCGCCGCCTATGGCGTTCGCGGATTATCAAAATGAGATCTATCAGCAGGGCCAACAAGGGGAGAACCCAGCGCTGCCGATCCTTTTCGCGGATCTGGAGGCCGACGCCGCGGCCGCGTTGCCGCCGGCGGTCTGGCGATACGTGGCCGGCGGCGCCGGGGACGAACACACCCAGCGGGCCAACACCCGCGCATTCGAGCGGTGGGGACTGATGCCGCGAATGCTGATCGCCCCCACCGAACGGGATCTTTCGGTCGAGGTGTTCGGGGTGCGACTTCCGGCCCCGGCGTTCATGGCACCGATCGGCGTCATCGGAGTATGCGCCCAGGACGGGCACGGCGATCTGGCTTGCGTGCGCGCCGCGGCGCGCACCGGTATCCCGTTCATGGCCGGAACACTGTCGGCCGACCCGCTAGAAGATGTTGCCGCCGAACTCGGCGACACACCGGGGTTTTTTCAGCTGTACACCCCGCCGGACCGCGAGATGGCCGCCAGCCTGGTGCATCGCGCCGAAGCGGCCGGCTACCGGGGCATCGTCGTCACTGTCGACACCTGGGTGACCGGCTGGCGGCCCCGTGACCTCAGCGCCGGCAACTACCCACAGGTGCCTAGCCGTTGCCTGGCCAACTACACCAGCGACCCGGTTTTCCTGGACAGCCTGGAACCCGGCGAAAACCCAACCGAAGCCGCGGTACGCAAGCTGCCGTTGTTCGGCGGCCCGTTCCGGTGGGACGACCTGGACTGGCTGCGCGCCGAAACCAATCTCGCGGTGATACCGAAGGGAATCTGCCACCCTGACGATGCGCGTCGCGCCAAAGACGCAGGCGTCGACGGCATTTACTGCTCCAACCATGGTGGCCGACAAGCCAACAGTGGCGTGCCGGCGCTGGATTGCTTACCCGGTGTGCTCGACGCCGTCGACGGGCTGCCGGTGTTGTTCGACTCCGGGGTCCGCGGCGGCGCTGACATCATCAAGGCGCTCGCACTGGGGGCCAGCGCAGTGGGCATCGGCCGCCCGTACGCTTACGGCCTCGCGCTGGGCGGTGCTGACGGCGTCGTACATGTGCTGCGTTCGCTGTTGGCCGAAGCCGACCTACTGATGGCTGTCGACGGCTATCCGTCTCGAAAAGACCTGACGCCCGAGGCGCTGCGGCGAGTCGTTGCATAAGTGGGACCGTTGAGGGTGCCTCACTACGGTGAGCGTGCAACTGCGCCCGGATGCTCGACAACGCCGCCGCCGGAAGAAATGAGCACGCGGCGAGATCCGGGTCTCGGATCCGGCAGAGATGCGGCGGTCCATCGAAGGCACCGCCGTGGGCAACTCCATGGAGTGGTACGACTTCGGCATCTACGGCTATATCGCCACCAACCTCGCGCAGGTCTTTTTTCCCGACAACGGCGCCCGCGAGGGCAACCTGATCGCCACCTTCTCGGTGCTGGCGGCGGCTTTCGCGGTGCGACCATTCGGTGGGTTTATGTTCGGCCTCATTGGCGACCGGATCGGGCGCAAGCCGGTGTTGGTGATGACCATCGTGTTGATGACATTGGGCACCACCATCACGGGTGTGCTGCCCGGCTATCGGAGCATCGGAGCGTGGGCGCCGATCTTGCTCGTGGTCACTCGAGTGCTCCAGGGCGTTTCCACCGGCGGTGAGTATGTCGGCACCATGATCTTCGTCAGCGAACACGCGCCGGACAAGAAGCGCGGCATGCTGGCCAGCTTTCTGCCGCTGAGCTCACAGGGCGGGTTCGTGGTGGCCGGCACGCTGGTGACCGTGCTGCAAGCTGCCCCGCTATTGCTGAGCGCCCCGTTAGGGCTGGTCGCTCCGGTGATGCGGCTACGGCTTGGCGAATCACCCGCCGACCAGGAGGCAAATCACGATGGCGAGATACCAAGCGACGGCGACGGACAGCAACTCAACCGCACGATCTTGGAGCAGCACAAGCCACTGTTGGTCGGCATCGGCCTGGTGTTGGCATACAACATCACCGATTACATGCTCGCCGGTTATCTGCCCACCTACATGAAAGCGGTGGTCCGGATCGGTCACGCGGCCGGAATGGCGATGATCGTGTTGACCCTGCTGGCGGTGATGGCGGCTTTGGTGTTCGTTGCCCGGCTTTCCGACCGCATCGGCGTCAAACCGATCGTCTCTGTGGGCTGTGGTCTGCTTGTCGCACTGGCGATTCCGGCGCTCCTGCTGCTCTCATCCGGCGGCAGCTATCCAGTGGTATTCCTCGGGGTGCTACTCATCGGCACCATGCTGCTGTGCTTCGACAGCACCAGGCCGGCCACGTTGCCGGCGTTGTTCCCCACCCGGGTACGCTACGGCGCGCTGGCGGTCGGGTTCAACATCTCGGTGTCGACGTTCGGCGGGGGCACCGCGCTGGTCGCTGAGGCACTGATCTCCAGCACCAAGCAGTCGATAGCACCGGCGTACATGCTGGTGCTCGCGGTGGCGCCTTCGCCGATCAGCAGGCTTTGCGTCTCGACGATCAACAATGTGGCGACACCGCCAAGCACTATGCCGATGCCTATCGTAGCCAGCCCGTCCCACAACGTGTTACCGGTAACTGCAGTCAAACCCACACCGGTAAACGCCAGGCCCAGACCGACCAATGCCGCACTGTCTACCAGCAAGATCGTCGGCAGTTCGGGGCTGCGCGACTGACGCACGAACCGCCACCAGCTATCCACCCCCTTGGACTGAAGCGAATGGATGCGCGCGGTCCGCAGGCTGTAGCCTTCGAACAGCGCCGACACCACCAGGATGGCCAGGGCAATCTGTGGCGCGGACAGCGGCTCCGGGCGGGTGATCTTGCGATAGCCCTCATAGCAGGTGAATGCCGACCCCAGAGTGAACAACGTCAAAGCGACGACAAACGAATAAAAGTAGCGATTCCGCCCGTACCCGAACTGATGCAGCGCGTCGGGAGTCCGGTGGGCCTGACGCTTACCCAACATCAGCAGCAACTCATTGACGGTATCGGCCACCGAATGAACCGACTCGCCAAGCATCGCAGAGCTTCCGCTCAGCAGGTAGCCCGCGAATTTTCGCGGCGGCAATCCCGACGTTGGCGCCCAGCGCCGCGAGGATCGCTCGAGTGGTGCCGCTAGCCGTCATGGGGGTGGTTCTACCCGACCTGGCCGGGGCCAAACGATCCGGATGTTTAACTCACCCGCCGACTCGGGTAGACCAAGCGGCGGCGTCTACCGAAACGCGGGGGGCTTCCACATGACTAGGCGGAAAAACCGCATAACCGATGCCGACGTTCAGCCGGAAACCGGCAAGGCGGCGCGCCGCACCGCCGACGCTGACCGCGCTGCCAACCATGTCGGGCTGGTCAGCCCGGACGATGCGATGGACACCGGCGACACCGGTGCCGAAGCGCGTGGGATGCAGCGGTAGTCGCAGACCAGCGGAGTGCCACTGGAATGCGGTTTGTCCCGGGCTGCGACCGGGTAGTCCGGCCAAGTGAATCTGATTAGCGCGACCTGTCCGGCCGCCTGGCATCCGTCGCTTGTCCCCGACGGCGTCTATGCGCCGCAAGAAGATTCGAAACTGCTCATCGAAACGATGGAGCGGGCTGACCTGGCCCGCCAGCACAGCGTTCTCGACTTGTGCACCGGCAGTGGAGTGATCGCGATCGCGGCCGCAGAACTGGGTGCGGCTCGCGTCACCGCGTTCGACATCTGTCCGCGTGCCGTTCGGTGTTCCCGGTACAACGTCCGTGACGCCCGGGTTGACGTCGAGGTCCGGGACGGGCCGTGGACGCATGCGTTGGCCTTGGCTCCGTTCGAGGTCGTGGTGTCCAATCCGCCCTATGTGCCGACGCCCAACCGCGTCGATTCGACGCCACCAGCCGGCGGCCCGGAGTGGTCGTGGAACGGTGGTGTCGACGGGCGGATGATCCTAGGCCCGCTGTGCGAATCAGTGGCGCAGTTGCTGAGTAGCGGTGGTTCAATGCTGTTGGTGCACTCCGCGCTTGCCGGTGTGCAGCGGTCGCTGGGTGTGCTGCGCAAAACGGGACTGACTGCCGAAGTCGTCGCTACCCAGTGGATCCCATTCGGGCCGGTGTTATCCGCGCGAGCCGGTTGGCTGGAGCAAACCGGCCGGATTCCGCGGGGCTGCCGAGAGGAGCAACTGGTGGTGATCCGGGCGGACAAGCCGTGACCGATAAACAGCCCCGCCTGGTGCGGGCAGTCCGTAACGGTCCGGTGCTGGTGTCCGGCCCGGTCCGCATCGAGACCGCGGACGGCGTCGTCGAATCGAATCGATTCATGGTCGCAATCTGCGCTTGCGGACGCAGCAGAGATTATCCGTTGTGCGACACCAGCCACCGACGCTGTCGTCGAACGTAGCGGCTAACCGGGTCCCGCCGACGCGAGGAAATCCAGTAGGGCGCGGTTGAATTCGTCTGCGTGACTGATTTTGCAGCCATGCGGCCCGCCTGGAATCACACAGAGTTCGCTGCCGGCAACGGCGTCATGGGTGCGCTGAGCCGAGCCGTCGAACGGCACGGAGGCGTCGACATCGCCATGGAGGACCAACGACGGTACCGCCACCCGGGCCAAGTCCGCACGAAAGTCGGTAGCACCCCATGCCATGAAACAGGCCAGCGATGCTTCCTTGCTGGCCTGTCGGCACCACCCCAGTGCCTGCCTGCGCTGAGCTTCGCTAACCGCCAGGTCGCCATCCGCGGAGAAGAATTCGGTCATCTGTTCGTCGTAGAAGGCGCCCTGGTCGTTGAAAAAAGCGGCGGCTGACCGCGCCACGTCACCCTTGGTCAACGGGCCATCCGGGTTGTCACCGGTCTGCAGCAGGTACGGGGTGACCGACGAAGCCAAGACCACGCTGTGCAGTCGCTCGCTGCCATAGCGGGAAAAATAACGAGCCACTTCGCCGCCGCCGATAGAAAAGCCGACGATCGTGACAGCATTCAAATCAAGTCCGGTGATCAGGGCGTGCAAATCGTCGGTCAAAGTGTCGTAGCTATATCCGACTAGCGGCTTGTCGCTGCGACCGAACCCGCGACGGTCATAACTGACCACGCGGTAACCCGCGTTGTGCAAGGCCGGCAACTGCGCTGACCAGGACTCCGCGGAAAGCGGCCAGCCAGGCACCAACACCACCGGCCGGCCCGCTCCGCCGGTGTCTTCGACATGCAGCTCGGTGTTCCCCAGCAATCTGCGACGTACGGTGACACCAGCCCTGGTTGCTGGGCGTACCCCGACCGCACCGCCGCGAAACCGGCGGCTGGGAACATGCTGGCAAACAACCCCCGGTTTGAATCTCTCGCGCTACGATAGAAGTCGCACGCTACTGAGCCTTCGCTCAAGAAGCGGCAACCGGCACAATGCCGATCGGCTTGTTTCAGCGACGCAGCGGCCGCAAGTCCATACCATCACCTCGCCCGTCGGGCGAGAACTCCCGGATGCACCGGACAACCCAGGGAAAGGGACGGAAAATGGGTGACACCTTTCATGACCCGGTAGACCACTTGCGCACCACGCGTCCGCACGCTGGCCGCGCGGTCATCAACGTGGCAGCGTGGCCCGGGTATTCATTGCTGGTGGCGGGCATGTTGGCCGCCGCCGGATGCCTGGTGGCCTTCGCTACCGGTAACGACCGTCAGGGTGTGGCCATCGCAGTGATGGCGGTGCTGGCCGCTCTGATCGGCATGACTTGGCTGCTGGTCGAGCACCGGCGGATCGGCAGGGTCACCGACCACTGGCACATCGCACACCCGCACGTGCATCGCCAGCATCCCAGCCACTGAAGGCCCGGACCAAGCGGGAGGCCCCGCCGCATGCGGCCGGGCCTCCCGTCTAGGTATCAGGCCTCCCGCTGGTGTGCGCGTTCGCGCTGCTCCTCGACCTTCGCCTGACCGCGGGCTTTTTCGGCTTCCGCCTCTTTCTTGGCAGCGTCGCGCTGAGCGTCGGCCTTGTCTTGCTGGGCCTGGCCCTCGCGGACCAGGTCGTCGCGGCCGGTGACGGAGCCCGCCACCTCCTTGGCCTTGCCCTTCACGTCCTCTACGACGCCCCGGACGGCTTCTTCAGGCCCGCTGTTTCGCTCAGACATAGCATCCTTTCGTTGGGGGGTTGCCGCCTACTAGTTCCCCCTCCGACCGACCGCTAAACGTTCGTTGATTACCGGCGTCGGCGGCCGGGTACCCGCCCACGCGTGATGACTGCCCAGAGTGCTGGAATGCTCCGAATGCTCCGGTCAGCCCATCATGGGCGCAAGAATCAGAAACGCGGCGGCGTAGACGGCCAGCGCCACCAAGAGCACAACGGCCAGCGCGATGGCGGAAACCACTGCGACCCTCCGCAGCCGGCGCTCACGCCTGGCTTCCGAGCGGACCTCCGGGTTTTCACTCTCGACCATGTCGGGCTGGATACCCGGTGGCGGTTATGACCAATCCGACCGCACACAGCGGTAGTCTCGACCCGACATTGCCGGGAGGCCAAATGCCCGATCGAAAACTTGAGCAAGCAAGCCGACCGCGCAGCGAGCGCGCGGTCGAACTTCGCGTTGCGCCACGGCTGGAGAACCTGGCGGTGGTGCGCATGCTGGTCGGTGCGGTCGGCACCTTCGAGGATCTCAATGTCGACGCGGTGGCGGATCTACGGTTGGCGATCGATGAGTTGTGTACTCAGTTGATCCGGTGCGCCACACCAGATGCGACACTGCTCATCGTCATCGAGCCGCGCGAAGACGAGGTGGTGGTGCAGGCGTCCGCGACTTGCGAAACCGTCGACGTGCTGAGCCCAGGAAGTTTCAGCTGGCACGTGCTCACCTCGCTGACCGACGAAGCGCAGGTCTTCCACGACGGCCGTGAACCCGGCGGGATCGGTAAAACTTTCGGCGTTACGCTGACCACGCGCCGGCAGGCGGGCTCTGACCGGTGACACGGCGCGCCTCCGGTGGCTCGCGACCCAGCTCGGAGTATGCCGATGTGGGCCAGATGTTTCGCGAACTGGCCAAGTGCGACCCGGATTCCCCGGAGTTTCGGGTGCAGCGTGACAAAATCGTGCAGCGGTGCATGCCGCTGGCCGACCACATCGCCCGTCGGTTTGAGGGACGCGGGGAGCCGCGCGAGGATCTAGCGCAGGTGGCCCGGGTCGGGTTGGTCAACGCGGTGGCCCGATTCGACGTGGACGCCGGTTCGGACTTCGTGTCGTTCGCGGTGCCCACGATCATGGGCGAGGTCCGGCGGCACTTCCGCGACAACAGCTGGTCGGTCAAGGTGCCGCGGCGGCTTAAAGAGCTGCATCTGCAGCTAGGTGCTGGCACCGCCGAACTGTCGCAACGCCTCGGCCGGGCGCCCACCGCGTCGGAGCTGGCCCGCGAGCTTGGGCTGGATCGCAGCGAAGTGGTCGAGGGTCTGGTCGCCGGCAGCTCCTATAACACGCTGTCCATTGACAGCGGCAGCTCCACCGGTGACGACGATGATCGATCCATTGTCGACACGCTCGGTGATGTGGACAGTGGCATCGAGCGGATCGAAAACCGAGAGGCGCTGCGCCCGCTGCTGAATGCGTTGCCGGAGCGCGAACGCACCGTTCTAGTGCTGCGCTTCTTCGAGTCGATGACGCAGACCCAGATCGCTGAGCGGGTCGGCATCTCCCAGATGCACGTGTCGCGGTTGCTGGCCAAGTCGTTAGCGAGGCTGCGTGACCAATTGGAGTAGCCACCAACCGGCGTGCGCCGATGCGCGGCTCAATACCAGTAGCGTCGGCCGGCGACCGGGCGGCCGATCGCGCCCAGAATCCACAACACTGCGCCGATCACCAGCAAAATGATGCCGATCGTCCACAGCACCTGGATGTTCAGTACAAAACCAAGAATAAGTAGAATCACTCCCAGCGCGATCATCACCACTCCATTTCTCTTAGGCGTTCCAGCTCAGACCCGGCATCGAGCTGGGTTCC